>JAVBYB010000278.1 GCA_030824255.1 bacterium | reverse complement strand
GGCGCATGCTCGGGCGTTGCGATATGCTGCGGGGCCGCGCTGGAATTCCTGTCGGGTGAAACGAAACGCGCTCCCGAATGGATGCGCCAGCACCGCCTGGAATGGCTGCATCGCCTGACGCGCGAGCCACAGCGGATGTGGAAACGCTATCTCCTCGACGGTCCGCGCATTTTCTGGATCTGGGCGCGGTGGCGCAACGAACCCGGCGAAGCTTCCGTCAGAAGCACGGGCATGGCACTGTCGTCCCATTAAGGGGGCGACATGGCCGGTGGCGAGCGGCTTTATCTCTACTGGGACCCGGCAGTCGACGGCGCATTCCGCCGGCGGCTGGAGCGTGCGCTTGGCGGCCTGAAGGTTGACACGGCGGATGGCGACACGGTCGATCCTGATCCTGAAAATCCGGGCGTGGTGATGGCGCTGGCGTCTGCTGCCGGCGGCTGGTCGCGACCCGGGCGCGCGGACATCATCGTGCAGGCCGGGCCGGGCGACTTTCCCGACGGCACGCATGCGCTGCGGCTGGAGACAAGCGACATCGAGCAGGAAACGGCGCGCTGGATTCGCTTCGTCGAGAAGCTGCGCGGGAAGCTGGGCATGCAGAGCCTCGCCCTGCCCGCCGAAGATCTGGCCGTGAAACTGGATGAAGCTTCGCGGCGCGCGGAGGAAGCCGAGCGAACGCGCAACACCGCGCAGAACAATGAAGCCAACGCTATTCGCGAGCGTCGGCAGATGGAGCTGGCGCTGACGAAAGCGCAGGCGCGGATCGCTGAGCTTGAGGCCACGCAGGAGCAGCTGCAGAAGATCACTGAGGGCGGCGCGTACGGCCTTGCGCTCGTGCCGGAAGATGTGCGGGAGGACGTGATTGCGGCGCGCGAACATGCCTGGCGCGCGCAGGCGGCCGCCGCACGCGCGAGCGAAGCCGCCGCCGCGCATCCCGATGTGATCGCGTGGGGCTCAAGCGCCAGCTATTCCGGCGAGGTTCGCAACGGCAAGCCCGATGGGTTAGGCGTGATGCTGTTCAGGCGAGGCAATGATGTCGATGGCTGGTATCGCGGCGCGTTCGCGAATGGCGTTCGCGCGGGCCACGGCATGGGCATGAGCGAAGATGGGCTCGTCTGGTCCGGCGAATGGAAGCACGACGAGGCGTGCGGGCTCGGCCTGCTCGAAGCCGCCGACGGGCGCCGCTATGAGGGCGAGGTGACGCCCGATGCCAATGGCGCGCCGAAAGCGGGACGCGGGTGGACATGGTATGCGCCATCACAGGCGGACAGCGGCACAACGCACCATGCCGTCAGCAAGATGATCGCGGCGCCCGGGTCGGACCGGCTGCCGAAAGGCTGAACGGTCGCCCTACCGCCAGCAGCTGATCGAGGTGTCGGGCTCTTCGAGCACCAGGGCGTGTTCCGCGATGTATGCGATCGTGCTTTCGCCGGAGAAATTCGAAAGTTCGGCGCCAAGGCTTGCGCCCATGTCGGCCTTGGTTTCTTCGTCGAGTTCTTCGTCGTTGTACCATGCGCCCGTGAGGTCGGCCGCGCCGATCTCCATGGTGATAAGCGAATCCGACAGCGTCCAGCTTCCGGTGGCGTCGAACTCCATGCTGATGACGTTCTCGTCCATCGGGACTTCAAGGAAGAACGAGGCGTACAGCGCCGCGTTGCTTTCGAAATTGAGGATGAGGCTGGCGCCTGGCTCGCCCACCAGCGACGTCATCTGGCAGGTCCATGGCGCACTTGAAAGCAGGTCGCTGGTTTGCGCCGCTGCAGGCGCGACAAGGCAGATCGCGGCAGCAGCCGCAAGCGTGGTCCTGAACATCCGTCATCCCCGATAATTGGTTCCGACAGGATGGCATGACCGGGCTTGGGCCAGCCAGAGCCTACCTGGCCCTGGACTGACAAAATTTCACAAATCCGTCCGTTCGCGCGTTTCAGCTGCAGAGCGCCATCATGATCTGCGCATAGCCCTTGATCATGCGACCCAGATTGTCGACCGACAGGCGCTCATTCGTGCCGTGGAAACCGTTGAGGTCGACGTCGTCGTAGATCGCGGGCGCGAAGCGGTAGATCGCATCCTTGCTGATCGCGGAGGCATAACGCGCATCCGTTGCGCCGACGACCAGGGCGGGCGCGACGGGGACTTCGCCGCCGCCGGTTGCGCGGGCGACGGCTTCGAGCACGCGATAGGCCTCGTTTGTCGTCGATGAAACGGGCGAGGGTTCGGAGCCTATGCCGTCCTCGTAGGGGATGATCGTCAGTCCCTCGATGTGCGAGGTGACATCCTTCACGTGCTGCGTCACCGAGGCGACCGAGTCGTTGGGGTGGATGCGGAAGTTCACCACGGCGCTGGCGCGCTGGGGCAGCACGTTGTCCTTGATCGAGCCCGTCATCATTGTAGGTGCGGTGGTCGTCCGGACGATGGCATTTGCCGTGGGATCGCCCGCGATCTGGCCCTTGATGACGGAGCCGAGCAGCCACTGGTTGGCGAAGGCGAGACGCAGCGTGAAAGGCAGGTCGGCTGAAACGCCCTCGATCATCTCGTTAAAGGGCGCCGCCGACAGGTCGGCCGGCATCTGGTTTTCCTCCAGTGCAACCAGCGCACGGGCAATGCGCACGGCGCCGCTTTCCGGCGGCGGACGCGAGGAGTGCCCGCCCTCGGTGGTCGCGGTGATCTGAAGCGAGATGTAGCCCTTCTCCGCGACACCGATGAGCGCTGCAGGTTTGCCGGTGAGCGGATAGTTGTCGAGAACCGCATACCCCTCGTCGAGCACCATGGCCGGCGTGACGTTGCGCGATTTCAGCAGCGCGAAGATTGCTTCCGCGCCGGCGCCAGAGACCTCCTCGTCATGGCCGAAGGCGAAGATGATGGTGCGCTTTGGCGTCCAGCCGGATTTCGCGAGCGCTTCTCCCGCCTCCAGGATCGCGATGAGCGAGCCCTTGTCGTCCATTGCGCCGCGACCCCAGATGTAGCCGTCGGTGACGACACCGCCGAACGGGCCGTGCGTCCAGTCAGCGTCCGTGCCGGGGTTGACGGGCACGACGTCCTGATGGGCCATGAGGATGACGGGCGGCAGCGCCGCATCCGTGCCGGTCCACGTCATCAGCATGGCATGCGTTAGGACTTTCTCCAGCGACGCCTTCGCGAAGACGGTGGGGTAACGCGCCTTTAGCGCGGCCTCGAGATCGATCCAAGGTTGATCGGCGCCAGGCGCATGCTCGGGCGTTGCGATATGCTGCGGGGCCGCGCTGGAATTCCTGTCGGGTGAAACGAAACGCGCTCCCGAATGGATGCGCCAGCACCGCCTGGAATGGCTGCATCGCCTGAC
>JAVBYB010000203.1 GCA_030824255.1 bacterium | reverse complement strand
CGCGACGGGAAAGCGACGAAGGTGGAGGCCGCCAGCAGCGCGCCGCGATCATTTCGCCAGCCGAGAAAGCGCACGCGATCATCGAGGCCCAGTCGTGTCGCGTGGGCCTTCAGCTCCGCCTCAAGCGGACCATCGCCCGCGATCCACACATAAAGGCCCGGAACCTTCGCCGTCGCATCGAGCAGCGTGTCGAGGCCCTTCTTCTCGTGCAGCCGCGCGAGCGCCAGCGCGACGGGCGCGTTCGCAGGCGTATTCAACGCCGCGCGGTCCGCCGGCGCGACGCCCTTGAAATCAGCATAGGTGTGGATGATCACGGAGCGATTTTCGGCCACGCCCTGTTCGCGGATATGGCGGAGCAGGTCCTTGGTCAGGCCGACATGCCATTCGCAATTCTGAAAGCGCGCCAGCTTGTAATAGCCGCCATACCACGCGATCGACCGCGCCCTGAAAGACGCCGGCGCAAATTCGCCCGCGCGTCCCATCCAGTATTCCGCCACATCCGGCTTGAACTCGCGGATGAGTTTCGCAATCGCGCCCTTCGTCGGGAATGGCCACAGCTTGTTGAAGGTCGCCGTCTCGACGCGGATGCCCTTGTCGCGAAAGCTCTTGAGGCGGAACGCATTGTCCGCCCGCGTGACAACAGCTTGCTCCACGCCTGTATCGGCCAGCGCCATCACGCCTTCCAGCATGATGTTCTCGGCCCCGCCTTCCTTGGCGCCTGCCATGACATGAAGAACGCGCATCGGACCTGTCCGTGTCTGAGCCGGGCTGGATACCTGCTTCGGTCAGTCAGGGCAAACACCGGCCAGGCTTGCGATCTGCGCCGCCAGACGGCGCGTTCAGGCGGCGCGTCCATAACTTCGAGTATTTTCGAAATAACAATTGACCGGCTATCCGGCGCGCTGCACTGCTATTTCGATGAAACTCGAAAAAGCATCTGCGCAGCTCGGGGCCCTCGGAAGCCCGGTGCGTCTCAGGATCTACCGGATTCTGGTCAGGGCAGGGGCTGATGGTCTTTCCGTTGGGGCGGTTCAGGACAGGATCGGCATGGCTGCATCCTCGCTGTCCCACCACATCAAGGAACTGGTCGCGACCGGCCTCGTCACGCAGGAGCGTCAGGCCACGGCCCTGATCTGCCGGGCGCATTATCCGGCCATGAATGCGCTGATCGGTTATCTGTCCGACGAATGCTGTGCCGATGGGGCATCTGCGGATGCGTGCGCGCCCGTCGCCTGTTCGACGAAGGCGAACCCATGAGCGCGTCCATACCCCAACTTCCTGCCGCCAACACGGCCGCCCTGCTCATGCCCGATCCCGACAGGCTTTCAGTCGTGCTGTCCACGCACAAGCCGCGCATCCTGATGCTGTATGGGTCTCTGCGCGCGCGTTCCTACAGCCGTTTCCTGACATTCGAGGCGGCGCGCCTGCTGGAGCATTTCGGCGCCGAGGTGAAGATCTTCGATCCCGCCGGATTGCCGCTGCCGGATGACGCTACGCCGGATCATCCCAAGGTGCTGGAACTGCGTGAGCTGAGCCAGTGGTCGGAAGGGCAGGTCTGGACCAGCCCCGAACGTCATGGCGCGATGACAGGCGTGATGAAATCGCAGATCGACTGGATACCGCTGGCCATGGGTGCGATCCGGCCAACACAGGGACGGACGCTTGCCGTCATGCAGGTGTCCGGCGACTCGCAATCCTTCAACGCGGTGAACCAGATGCGCGTTCTGGGCCGGTGGATGCGGATGATCACAATTCCGAACCAGTCGTCGGTGGCGAAAGCGTTTCAGGAGTTCGATGAGGACGGACGCATGAAGCCATCATCCTATTACGACCGTGTCGTCGATGTGATGGAAGAGCTGGTGAAGTTCACGCTGCTGACGCGGGATGTCTCTGATTATCTCACCGATCGTTACAGCGAGCGCAAGGAAAGAGCCGCAAAGGCTGACAGGCGCGCCGCCGAACCTGCGTCGCTGTGATCGACGATGCGCGTTGCTCTGACAAAGCGTGTCGTCGCCGAAGCACTGGGATCGCTTATCCTGACAGCAACCGTTGTGGGATCAGGCGTTCTTGCAAGCCGGCTCGCGGACGGCAATGACGCCATAGCGCTTCTGGGCAATACGGCGGCGACCGGGGCGATGCTGTTTGTCCTGATTTCGGCGCTGGGTCCGATCTCGGGCGCGCATTTCAATCCCGCTGTGACGCTGGTGATGGCGCTGAAGCGGGACATTTCCGCGACTGACGCCGCGGCGTATGTTGCTGTGCAGATTATCGGCTGCGTGCTTGGCGCATGGTTTGCGCACTACATGTTCGATCTGCCGCTGCTTCAGGTGTCGTCGCATGTGCGGGAGGGCGCGCCGCAGATCGCAAGCGAGGCGGCGGCGACATTCGCGCTGGTGTTTGCGATCCTGTTCGTCTCGCAATGGCGGGCAAGCGCGGTTCCGGCTGCAGTCGCGCTCGTCATCACCGCCGGATACTGGTGGACGGCCAGCACATCCTTTGCGAATCCGGCGATCAGCATTGCGCGCGCGCTCAGCGACACGTTTGCCGGCGTGCGGCCGGAGGACGTTCCGGGGTTCATCGCCGGACAGATTGCCGGCGCGCTGCTGGCGTGGCTGGCGAGTATGGCGTTGCTTTCGAAGGAGCCGCAGGCATGAGCGAGACATTTCCGGTCGTCATCCATCACAATCCGGACTGCGGGACGTCGCGCAACGTGCTGGAGATCATCCGGGCGGCAGGCCACGAGCCGGTCGTCATCAACTATCTGGAAACCGGGTGGACACGGCCACAGCTGCTGGCGCTGTTCGCGGCTGCTGGGCTGACACCGCAATCCGCGCTGCGGACGACGAAGTCGCCTGCGGCTGAACTTGGCTTGCTGGAGCCGGGCGTCAGCGAGGCCGCCATTCTTGACGCCATGACCGTCCATCCGGTCCTGGTGAACCGGCCCATCGTGGCGACGCCAAGGGGCGTGCGTCTCTGCCGTCCCAGCGAAGTCGTGCTCGATCTGCTTGACCGCCTTCCGGCCGGACCGCTTGCCAAGGAAGACGGTCAGCTGATCATCGACGCCGAGGGACGGCGGGTGGTTTGAGGGCGGACTTGCGTCCAGGCATGACGCGCTTTCGCCGGCCTGGGGGCGGGTCACAAGCGGCCGCTGCGGCGTCCTGACCCGGTAAGCACCCGTTTTTCAAGGAAATACGACCAAATCTGCCGCAAACAGCGGTTGAAGCTGCCGGGCTTCCCACGTAGTTTCCGCCCGCTTCCCGGAGATCTTGATGTCCTATCGCCTGTTCGGCGCCGAAACCTCGGCCTATTCGACCAAGATGCGG
>JAVBYB010000021.1 GCA_030824255.1 bacterium | reverse complement strand
GGATCAAACGAAGGCGCGGGTAGTTGCGAAGCTCTCCCTGCTTTCGTCACGGCGCACCCGTCCTACCTGCCGCGAATTCCGGACGCCGCAGCAAAAGAGCAGGAATATGTCCGGTTCGTCGCCGAACTGGCCGAGGCAAAGGCGCTGGCGACCCGGCTGCTCGCCGCTTGACGTGGCCCTGTGATTTCATGGCTTCCAGACCGCTTGCGCGCTACGACGCATGCAGCTATATCGCCCCCCTCCGCCGCGCGGTCCCTTCGTCTATCGGTTAGGACATCTGGTTTTCAACCAGGAAAGAGGGGTTCGACTCCCCTAGGGACTGCCAGCGGATTCGATAGCGCCTTGATCGGGCGCCATTTTTTCTCGACCATCGAAAGTGACCGTAGCGCTGGCCATAGCGGCGTGGGTGGAAACTCGGTGGCACACCCGACCAAAATGTCGCGGCTTAGTTGTCGCTCTGGCCTCAGCTAGAGGGCCAAGGAAGAGACGCAGACGGCGGGGTCACGACAACCTTCGGGTGCCCTTGCACCGAGGAAACGTGGAGCACGAAAGAAAGCTGGTGCCGGACTGTCGATTGGTTCGCTCTACCAACGGAGCCCCGCACCGAGGGCACGTCATGCCGACCTCAGTTTTCAAATGCCTGACGTGTGCGCTTCGAGTGCGAATGCTCGACCGGAGGCTATCGCTGGAGAGGCTTTCGGAAAAAGCGCGAACCTCCTCCTCGCTGAGAACGGCAACGTGCTTGGATTTGATGTGGTCTGCCAGTGCCTGAACGCTCCAGACAACGCCCGGGGGGCATCGCGGACTTTGGGATGCCGGAGCCGACAAACGCTACAACTCCGTGGACCATGTGCGCCCTGATGCGCAGAAGCTCCTGAACCGCCTTTATGTGTTTGTAGTTTTGGCGAGTCGGATTCTGGAATTTCGACTTCCTGCGGAACACAATCTGTGTCCACACCGGCTGATCCGCGCTCCCGAATATCCAGCCTTTCATGTTCTTGGTCTCGATGACGAAGACGCCGAACCGCGAAACGATGACATGATCGATCTGTGTCGTTCCATCGCGCGCGGGCAGCGTCAGGTCATGGAACAGCCGATATTCTTGTTCATCCAAGTGCGCGCGAAGTGATTGCCGTACTCGCCGTTCGCCAAGCGCTCCCTTGAACGACGGGGATTGCAGAAACCAAACGACGATCAGGAAAACAGCAAGAGCCGCGAACACAATAAGATTCTGCAAAACGCCCCCTCGCTTCGATTATTGCCGCCAGTCAGCTGGCAGCGAACAGGTCATCACCGAACAACCGCGACAACAACTGTTCTAGCGTGTCGAGACGCACGAAACGCGACGTCGGCACTTTGCGCGTGCCCCGCCGTTTCGCCGCAACGCCTTCCGCATTGGCCTTGAGATGCTGGCTCACCGTCATGCCTCCAATGGAGGGGAGCGGTTTACGTTCACTGACTCATCCATAGTGCGTCCCACTCAACGGCCTCCGCTATGCCTGACGCTAAGATCAGCAAAGTGGCGCCCACAGAAACTCTTTGCAGTTCAAACGTAAGCACACGCTGTTGGCAGCCCACAGAGCTTCGCATTTCGGGGAGGTGTTAGGAATGAGTCGAATGCGGTCGCTGCGGATAATTAGACGAGGCGGCTTACAATCGCCGGCAATTGCCGTTCCGGCACAGGCATTGACGGTTTACGTTTCGCCCGTGCCGCCACTCGCTGCGCTGAGATACTGGCTGCCAGTGGGTATTCCGGGCTCAATCGCGATCTCGAGTTCTTTAGCTTGGATGAATCCGCCCAGCCCACAAGCGGGCTCCAAGCCTAGTCGAACGTCGCCGCCGTCTGTGCGGCTGAGTTTGAGGCCGTCCAAAGCATTTTGATGATTGAATCCATCAAGCTCCATGGTCTCAATCCAAGAGAGCTTGAAGACTACGACAACGTGGCGCGTGCAGATGAAGTAGCCCCTCGCATCTACTTCCGGCGTCATCTGAAAGGCATGAACTCTTAGAATGGCGCTTGCGGCGTCGCGATCCAAAGCGAGGGAGAGCACTTCTGCGTCATGAAAGGATGGCATTCGTCCCGCGAACCATTGGAGGAGTTCTGGCCCACCTGGAATGTCGCTTACGATTGCCGTGCTCAAGCTCGCCACCTCTCAGACCTCACGAAGCTATAGCGCGAAACCACGAATGTCCGAAAAGGGCCAACATCTGCCTCTGACGCCGTCGGGCGTGAAGGGCAAGAAATCGCCGAAAACAGGCCGGCCTATTCCGGGTAACGTTCAAAGAAGCCGCGACCTGACCACTTGTCAGTGAAGGCTGTCATCGCACCAGCAAAATAATCGCGAGCGCGGATATCCTCTCGCTCGTCGGCATCGCGCACTACCGCCTCAAGCTGAACCTTCACATCAGCCCAGCGCAACTCGTGCATGCAGTACTCGAAGAGTTCGAGTTCGTGCGTACCGAGCATTTCGCCGAACTTCGCAGCGAATTGGGACCGCATTTCCGGGTGCTGCAATACAAGCTCTAGCGCGGCTTTGTGCACAGCCTCGCGGTCTGGCAGTGGAGCAAAAATGTCTTCCTCCAGCCGGTCGGCCTCTCGCACGAGGCGGTCAAACTCGTCTAGCGCCGATCTTGCTTTCATGGTGCAAAATCATAGGAGTTCGACCTGGTTTGCCAAGGGCCGCAAAGGGCCAACTATTCTCCTTGGCCACTCCGAAGCCAATGTCCGCGTTGAATCCTTACCGGTCCGCCCACTGCTGCCAAAGGCTGGTGCTATGGTCGCCGCTATGGTCGGCGCGTCGGGCACTCAAGAAATGCCCACAATGTAAGAGCGCAAACCATTTCGTTGGCAGTCCGTATGACTCCCCGCGTAATCGCCGCGTCGTGTCGATATTTTTTCCTGACCTGTCGGCGTACGCCCTCGCCGTGCGTCCTTGAGGGGCAAAGCCGGGAGAGCTGCGATGCGTGAGCTGGTGTTGAAGATGTCGATGTCGCTCGATGGGTTTGTGAGCGATGTGGAGGGGACGAACACGTGGATGTTCGGCGGGGATGCGGAGGCGAAGGCCTGGGCGGTGGGGGTGACGTGGAACGCCAGCCTTCACATCATGGGCAGCCGCACCTTTGAGGGCATGGCGCCGTTCTGGCCGACGTCCACGATGGAATTTGCGCCGCCGATGAACCAGATTCCCAAGGCGGTGTTTTCGAGCCGTGGGGCCGCCGTGCTGAAGGCGGCGAGCGTGACCGAGGGGCAGCCGGGGGCGGAAAGCTGGGCGGCGGCGCATGTGGCGGGTGGCGATCTCGCGGCGGAAATCGCCACGCTGAAAGCG
>JAVBYB010000274.1 GCA_030824255.1 bacterium | reverse complement strand
CCAGGGCGAGATTGCGCCGATGCTGGCGGAGTATTCCTCGAAGATCATCCAGAACGGACCGCTGTTCGCGCGCATCAAGGCCCTGCATGACGACAAGGGCCTTCAACTGACGCCACACCAGACGCGTCTGCTGAAGCTGACCTACGACCGCTTCCAGCTGCAGGGCGCCGAGCTGACGGGCGCGGATCGGGATCGCTATGCCGCGATCAACAAGGAGCTCGCCGAGCTTCACACCACGTTCTCGAACAACCTGCTGGCCGATGAAGAAGGCTGGGTGACCTATCTCACGCAGGACCAGATCGGCGGCCTGCCCGCCTCCTTCCTCGCCTCCGCCAAGGCATCGGCGGACGAGCTGGGCAAGCCGGGCCAGTACGCGATCACCAACACGCGCTCCTCGATGGACCCGTTCCTCACCTATTCGACGGAGCGCAAGCTGCGCGAGCAGGTGTGGCGCAA
The DNA here is from genome assembly GCA_030824255.1 of bacterium. GTDB lineage: Bacteria > Pseudomonadota > Alphaproteobacteria > Caulobacterales > Hyphomonadaceae > UBA7672. Next base: position 2,874 of record JAVBYB010000274.1, on the reverse strand, counting down.
CTACTATTCGCGCGGCGACAACAATGACGCGCATGACAACAACGCCGTCATCGCGAAAATCCTGAAACTGCGCCACGAGCGCATCGGCCTGCTCGGCTTCAAGACCTATGCCGACTGGCAGCTGCAGGACAACATGGCCCCCTCCCCCGCGGCGGCGACGGAACTGATGGAGGCGGTGTGGCGTCCCGCCGTCGCGCGCGCGAAGGAAGAAGTCGCCGACATGCAGGCGCTTGCGAAAACCGAAGGCGCCAACATCACCATCGAACCTTGGGACTACCGCTTCTATGCGGAGAAGGTCCGCAAGGCGAAATACGCACTCGATAGCGAAGAGGTGAAACCCTACCTGCAGCTCGACAAGCTGCGCGAGGCGATGTTCTACGTCGCGGGCGAACTGTTCGGCTTCAACTTCGTGGCTGTTCCCGCCGGCACAATCCCGGTCTTCCACGCCGATGTCGGCGTGTGGGAAGTGACCGACAAGGCCTCCGGCAAGCACATCGGCTACTGGTATCTCGACCCCTACGCGCGGCAGGGCAAGCGTTCGGGCGCGTGGGCGTCCAGCTATCGCTCACACTCCACCTTCGATGGCCAGGTGACGACGCTGTCGTCCAACAACTCGAACTTCGTGAAACCCGCCCCCGGCGAGCCGCTGCTGATCAGCCACGACGATGCGGAAACCTTCTTCCACGAATTCGGCCACGCGCTGCACGCGCTGTCATCCTCGGTGGAATATCCCACGCTCAATGGCGGCGTGCGGGACTACACCGAATTCCACTCGCAGCTGCTTGAACGCTGGCTGCTGACCGATCAGGTCGTCGACAAATACTTCCGCCACTACAAGACGGGCGAGCCGATGCCGAAGGCGCTGATCGACAAGATCAACAATGCCGACACGTTCAACCAGGGTTTCGACACGGTGGAGTTCCTCGGCTCGGCCATCATGGACATGCGCTATCACACGGTCGATCCGACCAACCTTGATCCGCGCGCGTTCGAGAAGGACGAGCTCGCCAAGCTGGGCATGCCGAAGGAAATCCCGATGCGGCACCGCTCAACGCAGTTCGGTCACATCTTCTCCAGCGAGGGCTATGCCGCCGGCTACTACGGCTATCTCTGGGCCGACGTGCTGACGTCGGATGCGTCCGAAGCCTTCGCCGAGGCGTCTGGCGGCTTCTACGACAAGGCGCTGGCGAAAAGCATGGTCGCCAACCTGTTCACGGTGCGCAACGCGGTCGATCCGGGCGAGGCCTATCGCGCCTTCCGCGGCCGCGACGCCACAAAGGACGCGCTGCTGCGTGATCGCGGCTTCCCCGTGCCTGAGAAGGCCGCCGGGGAGTAGACGCGGCAACGCCCATGAGCCCGCCCTCGTGGTTCGACAGACGGCGGCTACGCCGCCTGCTCACCATGAGGGCTCTCGCGGGCGGCAGCTGAAGTCCCTCATGGTGAGCAGCGACCAGAGGGAGCGTCCGTCGAACCACGAGGGGCCGGGCTTGCAGACGTTTGCGAACGTCACTTCCCGCGCGGGATCAGCGTGCGCTTGGCCGGCCGTTTCGTCGGCCCGTTGAACCAGTCGATCACATAATCGAATGCGTCTTCGTCATCGACGCCGTCTTCGGTGCGCGTCTTGTTGCGGCACGACCAGCCTTCGCGGTGGATCGTCTCGCGGTCGCCGCTGATGAGATGGTGCCAGTCGTGCAGGTCCTTGCCTTCATGCACGAGGCGGTAGGCGCACGTCTGCGGCAGCCAGTCCACCTTGGCGACCACTTCCGGCGTCAGCTTCACGCAGATCGGCACATACTGCTTCCGGTTGGGATAGTCCTTGCACTGGCACGTCTTGGTGTCGAACAGCGTGCAGTGAAGCCGCGTGACGTAGAGATCATTCGTCTCCTCGTCCTCCAGCTTCACCAGACAGCATTTCCCACAGCCATCGCAGAGCGATTCCCACTCCGCGTCGGACATCTCCGGCAGTGTCTTGGTCTTCCAGAAGGGCTTGTCGCTCATGGTCGATGTCTACTTCGTTCCGAACATGCGGTCACCTGCGTCCCCCAGTCCCGGTACGATATACCCCTTTTCGTTGAGATGGCTGTCCACCGCCGCCGTGAACACCGGCACATCCGGGTGCGCCGCCGTGAACTTGGCGATCCCCTCGGGCGCCGCCAGCAGACAGAGGAAGCGCAGGCGGTTTGCCCCGCGCCGCTTCAGACGGTCGATCGCGGCAATCGCGGAATTCCCCGTCGCCAGCATGGGATCGACCACGATCACCAACCGGTTCTCCAGCTCGTTCGGGGCCTTGAAATAGTATTCGATGGGCTCCAGCGTCTCGTGATCGCGATAGAGCCCGACATGGGCGACGCGCGCGGCCGGCACGAGGTCCAGCATCCCGTCGAGCAGTCCATTGCCCGCCCGCAGGATGGACGCGAACACCAGCTTCTTTCCCTTGATGATCGGCGCATCCATCGGGCCCATCGGCGTCTCGATACCGGTTGTCTCCAGCTCGATGTCGCGCGTCACCTCATAGCAGAGCAGCGTCGCGATCTCGCGCAGCAGCGTGCGGAAGCCGGCCGTCGATGTGGTCTTGTCCCGCATCAGCGTCAGCTTGTGCTGCACCAGCGGATGCCCAACGACTGTAACGCCCTGCATGTCACTCTCTCCATGCCGTGGTGTTCACCACGCCAGCAATGCTCCCGCCCTTTAGCACGAGCGGTAACGGCATCGTCACGGTAATTCCTGCGCCATCCTTGGCCCCGGTTTCGGCGCCTGCGCCGCCCGGCTTCCACATCCGCGACGTTCGTTATATACGACAAACTATAACGCATGGAGCCCTTGATGCGCCCCTCCCTCCTGCACGCTGCGGCCCCCTTCTGCGCGGCCCTTGCC
>JAVBYB010000279.1 GCA_030824255.1 bacterium | reverse complement strand
TAGGCGAACACGCACCACCAGATGGCGCCCTGCGCCATGAGGAACGCGAAGATCGAAAGGAGCACGAGGCGCAGGTTTTCCCACTTGAGAAAGACCTCTGCATAGGGCGCGCGACTGACCGTGCCTTCCTGCTTCATCTTCTCGAATTCAGGGCTTTCGTGGAGGCGCAGGCGCATCCAGACCGAGACGGCGACGAGCACGGCGGACGCGAGGAATGGCAGGCGCCAGCCCCAGGCGATGAACTGCTCCTCGCCCATGGTGGCGCGGACGCCAAGCACGACAGCCAGCGCGCCCATGAGGCCGAAGGCGGCGGATGCCTGGATCCAGCTGGTGGAGGCGCCGCGATGATGCGGCTCGCAATGCTCGGCGACGTAGATGGCGGCGCCGCCATACTCACCGCCGACGGCCATGCCCTGCAGGATACGCAGGATAACGAGCATGATGGCGCTGAAGCCGACCAGTTCCTTGCTGTCCGGCAGGAGGCCAATCGCGAAGGTGGCGCCGCCCATCATGATGATGGTGGCGAGAAAGGCGCCTTTGCGCCCGAAGCGGTCGCCCATGCGGCCGAAGATCAGCGCGCCCAGCGGACGGAAGAAGAGCCCGGCGGCGAAGACAGCGAGCGTGGCCAAGGTGGCGTTGGCCTCGCCGATCTCGGCGGCGTTGAAGAATTTGGAGGCGAAGACGGTGGTGAGCGCGCCGTAGACGAAGAAGTCGTACCACTCGAACGCCGTTCCGGCGGACGATGCGATCACGACTGTACGCAGCGGCGTCGTCGGCTTCCCAGCCGCATCCGGCGTCGCTTCCATATGCGTCTCCCTTACCCCGACCTTCCGGCCCGACCATTCCGGTTCTGGGGCCAAGACCTGCACCAGATTGTGAGGTTCCGCCACTGGATTCGCGCTCCATGAACGGTGCAAATCCGTTGAGTTCTCCGGAGGGTGCGGGCTAACTCGCGGTGGGTCTTTCGTCTGAGGATATGCCTTGAAGCGCTTGTTCGCACTGATCGCAGCCGTAACGCTCATTTCGGTTTCACCCGTAACGGCGCAGCAGGTGACAAACTCCGCGCCGCAGCCGGCGGCGGCAGCCCCCACCCTGCCCGCGCTGCGCGATGTGGCCTATCCGGGCACGGTGACGCTGGAGGTGGATGCGACCGACCTCGACCGGCGTATCTTCAACATCAAGCAGACCATTCCCGTGTCGAAGGCGGGGGATCTGGTGCTGATGTACGCGCAATGGATTCCGGGCAACCACGCGCCGCGCGGACCGATCTACAATTATGCTGGGCTGACCATCACAGCGAACGGCAAGCCGGTGAAGTGGCGGCGGGATTATTCGGACGTCTACGCATTCCATGTCGACGTGCCGGCGGGCGTGACGTCGATCCAGATCGAGGCGCAGTTCCTGACCCCGATCGAAGCCGCACAGGGGCCGGTCATGGTCACGCAAGAGATGATGCGGCTGAACTGGTTCGTCGCGGCGCTGACGCCTGCAGGGCATTACGCGCGGAAGATAAATGTCGATGCGAGCGTGAAGCTGCCGGCCGGTTGGGACTATGCGACGTCTCTGTCGGCGAAGGGCACGCAGAATGGCTGGGTGCGGTTCAGGACGGAGTCGTGGGAGACGGTGATCGACAGCCCGCTGTTCGCGGGCAAGCACATGCGGAAGTTCGATCTCGATCCGGGCGGGCGCTCGCGCGTGACGCTGAATGCGATGGGCGATGAGGCGGCGCAGGTGAACCCCGGGCCGGAAATCATCGCGGTGATGCGCAATCTCGTGAAGCAGGGCGACAGGCTGTTCGGCGCGCGGCACTTCGATCGCTACGACTTCCTGCTGTCGGTGAGCGACAGGCTGGGGACGGCGGGGGTGGAGCATCAGCGGTCGAGCGATAATGGCGTGCGGTCGGGGTATTTCACGGCGTGGAACACCGGGTTCGTGAGCAAGGACCTGCTGGCGCACGAGTATGTGCATTCGTGGAACGGGAAGTACCGGCGGCCCGCGGACCTGTGGGTGCCGAGCTTCAACGTGCCGATGCGCAACAGCCTGATGTGGGTCTATGAGGGGCAGACGCAGTATTGGGGCAATGTGCTGGCGGCGCGCGCCGGGTTCGTGACGAAGGACCAGGCGCTGGACCTGATAGCGAACAACTCTGCGATGTATGCGACACGGACGGGGCGTGAGTGGCGGCCTGTCGCGGATACGACGATGGACCCGATCATCGCGGCAAGGCGCTCCCTGCCCTGGCACAACTGGCAGCGGAGCGAGGACTATTACTCCGAGGGGCAGTTGATCTGGATGGATGCGGATACGCTGATCCGGGAGAAGTCGGGCGGGAGAAAGTCGCTGGACGATTTCGCGAAGGCGTTCTTCGGCGTGAATGATGGCGACTGGGGGCAACTGACCTATACGCGCGCCGATCTGGTCGCGACGCTGAACAAGGTGCAGGCGCACGACTGGGAGGGGTTCTTTCGGGCGCGCGTGGATGAGGTGGCGGAAAAGGCGCCGCTGGATGGGCTGGAGCGCGGGGGCTACCGGCTGGTGTGGAGCGATACCCCGAACACGGTGTGGGCAGAGGGCGAAGCGCGGAGCCGCGCGGCGAACCTGCTGTATTCGATCGGGCTGTCGGTGGACTCTGCGGGCAAGATAACGCTGGTGCAGTGGGACGGTCCGGCATGGCAGGCGGGCATGATCACGGCGATGACGATCAGCGCGGTGAACGGGCAGACCTTCACGGCGGAGCGGCTGAAGGCTGCGGTGGCAGCGAAGGCGGCGGTGGAGCTCAGCGTGCGGACGGGTGATGCGACGAAGACGGTGAAGCTCGATTACACCGGCGGGCACCGCTATCCGAAGCTGGAGCGGATCGCTGGCACGCGGGCGTATCTGGATGAAATACTGGCGGCGAAGTAGCCGTTAGTTCGCAGGCGGCGGCTGGAAGAACGCTCCGACAGGGCCGGCGAACTGGACGGGAGAGGCGTAGCCGTCGGCGGACACTGACTGCACGCCGAAGAACCAGTCGTCGATGACAATGTTTTCAAGCGTGGCGGAGATCTCACTTCCGGGAACCGTGCGGCTGTGTTGCCAGACGGGTGAGGTCGTGTCGCGCCACCAGATGACGTAGCTCGCGGCGCCTGGGGTGGTGGTCCAGCTGACTTTCGTATTGGCGGAGACGGCGCCGTCGATTTTCACTTCGCGGGGCGGACGGGGCGCACTGGCGAGGGATGCCATCGTCATGGCGTTGAGGCGCGTGACGCGGGCGAGATAGGAAAAATCCACGCCGTCGATGGTGTCGCCGTAGACGATGCCGTCCTCGGTGCGCAGGTCCTGGTGCTGGCGGT
>JAVBYB010000196.1 GCA_030824255.1 bacterium | reverse complement strand
GCATGGACGCGACAGCGCCCCACGACCTGCCCCATCGGCGTGAACCAACGCCTGACGAAAAGCGGCTGACCTTCTGGGCGCTGATGATCGTGTTCCTGCTGAGCGCGCTGGACCAGACGATTGTTTCCACCGCCATGCCGACCATCATCCAGCAGCTGAACGGGCTGGAGCTCTATGCGTGGGTGACGACCAGCTACCTGCTCGCATCTACCGTGATGGTGCCGATCTGGGGGAAGCTGGGCGACCTTTATGGACGGAAACTGATACTGCTGATCGGGATCGCGATCTTCATCGGCGGGTCCGCGCTGTGCGGCCTTGCGGGCGAGTTCGGCGACTTGCCGCTCCTCGGCGACGGGATGATGCAGTTGATCATCTTCCGGGGCATTCAGGGGATTGGCGGCGGCGCGCTGTTCACCACGGCTTTCGCGACCATCGCCGACCTTTTCCCCCCGAGGGAACGCGGAAAGTATGCGGGCATGTTCGGGGCTGTGTTCGGCCTTGCGAGCGTGGTCGGGCCGATCGTCGGCGGTTATTTCACCGACCATGGGACGGTCACCATAGCGGGCACGGAGGTCGCGGGCTGGCGCTGGTGTTTCTACATCAACCTCCCGACGTCCCTGATCGCGCTGGCGATGATCGTGTTCAAGATGCCGAACCTCGGCCACACGGGCGGCGGCAAGATCGACTGGTTTGGCGGCGTGTTCGTCGTGCTGTCGATTGGCGCGCTGATGCTGGCGCTGACGTGGGGCAATGAGCGCGGATGGCTGGAGCCATCCATCCTCGCGCTGTTCGCCTTCTCGGTCGTGACGGGCGTGATCTTCGTTTTGATCGAGCGGAACGCGCCAGAGCCGATCATGCCGCTGGGGCTGTTCAAGATACCGGCGTTCACGACCACGACGATTGCGAGCTTCGTGATCGCGATGTCGTTCATGGGGACGGTGGTTTACCTGCCGCTGTATCTGCAGCTCGGGCTTGGGATGCAGGCCACCAATAGCGGCCTGCTGTTGCTGCCCCTGATGGCGGGGCTAATCACGGCGGCGACGCTGTCAGGCCGGTATGTGACCAGGACTGGCAAGTACAAGGAAATGATGATTGCGGGCGCCGTGATCCAGTTCATCGGCATATTGCTGATGTCGCAACTGGGCGCGAACGCGAATGAATGGGACGTGATCTGGCGCCTGTTCGTGCTGGGCGTCGGCCTGGGGCCGTCGCAGAGCCTGTTCAACATGGTCTCGCAGAGCGCGGCGCCGGTGAGGCAGATCGGTGTTGCAACCTCGACCACCATGTTCCTGCGCCAGTGCGGCGGCATGATCGGCGTATCAATCTTCGGGGCCCTGCTTATCGGGAAAATCTCGGAATCGATCAGCACCATGATGCCGGGCGCGCAGGTGGACCTCGGCGAGATGCAGAAGATGGCGTTGATGGCGGCGGAGGGCGGCGGGCAGACGCCCGCTGTGATGCAGGCTTTCATCGCGACCTCCATCTCTGAAGCGATGAGCTACATCTTCCTCGGCAGCCTTGTGATCGTGGCCGTGGCTTTCGTGGCGATCCTGTTCGTGCCGCGCATCACGCTGCGCGGACGTGGGCCTGAAGCAGCTGCGACAATAGCGGCGCCCATGAGCGCGGAGTAGTCGGTCGCGTCAGCGTATCACGCGATAGAGGCTGAGGGGGGATTGGCCGATGTCGACAGGCTGGAGCCAGTCGGGGTGCTCGCCGCGGCCAAGCACGCTTGAGAGCGTCTGCTCGGGAGCAACGCCACCGGCGGCGTTGCGGGCGTAGAAGCTGGTTTCGGGCGCGGCGCTGCAGACGACGACGTAATCCGCAGCGGACGCCCATACGATCTCACGCGCCCGATCCGATGACGCGCGCAGAGCCTCGATCATGGTCATCGTGCCGTCGACGTCGCGATGATACGGCCCGGCCAGCACGCCGTGGTCGGTCCAGACGAGAATTCCGGCGCCCAGCGTGAACTGGTTGAGCATGATGCCCGTCGGCGCCGCGCGGAGCGAGCGGAGCGCTGCAGGGCGGGCGCAGACTTTTGCATCCGCCACGCGCGTTTCGTAATCGTCGAGAACATCAGCGCTGGTGAGACGCGATTGCAGCGCCTCGCCCGCCCCCGCCCACGCCGCCGCAGACGCTGTAAGCGCCGCCACGCCAAACGCAGCCGCACGCAGCGCCGTCGCCTTCAGGCGGTAGTCGCGGCGCGCGATGACGACGAGCCAGGCGGCAAAGGGAATGGCGAACGCGGTGGCGAAAGCGCTGCCCCGGATCTGCCAGACGAGAACGGCCCAACCGACCACAAGGAAAGCCAGCACGATCCAGCCGCCCGGCTCCCGCCAATGGCGCCGAAGATAGAGCACCGCACCGACAAGGCCGACAAACGCCGCGCCAGCGATGGACAGGATCATCGCCGGGTCATCCGCCCACAACGTCGCCAGCGAGCGGGTTTCCGAAATCTGGGTCATCCACAGCCGGGACATCTCTTCCCCGAGCGCCGCATATCCCCCGCCCAGGCATTCCGGAAACAGTCGCACCAGAACGAACACGCCAACGGCCGACACCAGCGCGGACGCGCCGAGGCGGCCCACAAGGGTCCGTCCAATCGACGCCGGCAGGTTGGACAACGCATAGGCGATGCCGCCGCCGATGAGACCGAAGCCGAGGAATGGCGCGCCCATGGCGTCGCAGACCGTCTTTTCCCACTCGGTCGGCGGCACAAGGATCGCGAACATCAGGCCGCTGGAGACGGCAAGGCCCAGCCCAAGGCGGCCAAGCCCGGCCGCGAAATCACCGGGACGAAGCAGCCAGAGCACGCCGGACACAGCAAGACCCGCCGCAACCAGCGGCGCGCCTTCGGCGGCGGTGGCCAGCGCAAGCCCCAGCGCCGCGCCCGCCCATTGCGCGCCTTCCGGCTTCTCGCGCATCCGCATCAGCCACCAGATGGCGGCGAGCGCACAAACGATCTCGACATTGTGGTGATCGAACGAGCCGGGCGAGAATTTCTCTGTCGTCGGGAAAGCCAGCGCGCCAACGATGGCGCCAACCCATTGCGCCTCGCGGCGCAGGCCATCCGCCGCGCCGATCTCGCCCGCGATGCGGACCATGAAGAACATGAAGAGGCCGAGGAGGCCGAGAGGCCACACGAACGCCATGACGATTTCGGCGGACGCCTGCCCGATCAAGGGCGTCATCAGGAAGATGGGGCCCGCAAGCAAAGCGTCGATCCATTGCGCCCAGTGCATCGGCGTGCCGGCGGGGGGATTCAGGCGCTGCTGGACGCTGTCGAACCAGCCCTGCCCGGCGAGCATGTCGCGAACGCGAACGAGACGCATGGCATTGTCGGGT
>JAVBYB010000430.1 GCA_030824255.1 bacterium | reverse complement strand
GACTATCTCGCCAAGCCTTTCGAGCTGCGCGAATTGCTGGCGCGGGTGCGGGCCGTGTTGCGGCGGGCGAAGCCGGCGCAGGCGGCGGCTGAACAGGTGGGCGAGGTCGCTCAGGCGCACTTCGATGCGTTCGTGCTGACGCCATCGCGGCGCGATCTCAGCACGGCGTCTGGCATGCATGTCGAGTTGACGGGCGCCGAATACAATCTGGTGGCGGCCTTCGTGGAGCGACCCAATCGCGTGCTGACTCGCGACGGGATTGCGGACGCGATGAACAAGGATGACTGGGATGCTTTCGATCGCAGCATCGACACGCTGGTGAGCCGGCTGCGGCGGAAGATGACCAGACATGCGTTGCAACCGAACCTTATCCAGACAGTGCGTGGCGAGGGCTATGTGCTGGCGTGTCCGGTAAGGTGGAGCGGGCCGCGCGGTTAGCCGCAGCCTATCTCAGTGTTCGATGAACCAGCTGTGCCAGTTGCGAGCGTGAGGAAGGCTTGGGCAGGAATGGCCTTGGTGCGTTGGAGCCGGCGGCCATGCGGGGGGAGTAGCCGGAGGTGAGGATCAGCTTCACGCCGGGCCAGCGCTTTTCGATTTCATCTGACAGGGCGTGGCCGTCCATGCCGCCAGGCATGACGACATCAATGAGGGCGAGGGCGATGTCGGAGGATCGTGCGAGGACGTCCAGCGCGGCTGCGGCGTGGGGCGCGATTTTCACCCTGTAGCCAAGACTTTCGAGACGCGAGACGGTGACGAGGCGTACATCCGCGTCGTCTTCCACGACGAGAATGGTTTCGCCTTGTCCCTCGGGCGTCGAAGCATCGCTGGAGTCCTGGCGAGGCTGCGCCCCTGCAGCGGTGCGCGGGAAGAAGAGAGACACACGGGTGCCGTGGCCGATCTCGCTGTAGATGCGGGCGTGGCCGCCGATCTGCTTCATGAAGCCGTAGACCATGGAAAGTCCGAGACCCGTGCCGGCGCCCATTTCCTTCGTGGTGAAAAAGGGTTCGATGGCGCGGGCGACGACTTCGGGCGACATGCCGGCGCCGGTGTCTGACACCGAGACCCGGAGATAGTCGCCGGGAGGCGCTTCCTGCGCGGTGCGCAGATCGTCGTCGAAATGCACGCCTTCGGTTTCGATCGTGATTGCACCGCCGTCGGGCATGGCGTCGCGCGCATTGAGGGCGAGGTTGAGGACGGCAGTTTCGAACTGGTCGATATCGGCGTCGACGATGCCGGGATCGGGAGCGAGGTGCATCCGCACGTCGATGTCGGCGCCGATGGCGCGCTGAAGCATCTCGGACATGTCTTCCAGCGCCGTGTTGAGATCGAGCGGTTGGCGCGTGAGCGGTTGCTTGCGGGCAAAGGCGAGAAGGCGCTGGGTGATGCGGGCGGCGCGCACGGCTGCGTCCTGTGCTCTTGCGACTGCACGGCGCGCTGCCGGCGGCAGATCGGCGGTTGCGATCATTTCGAGATTGCCGCCGATGACGCTGAGGATGTTGTTGAAGTCGTGCGCAATGCCGCCGGAAAGCTGGCCGATGGCGTCGAGCTTCTGGTGGTGGAGGATGGTTTCCTCGGCGCGCTTCTTGTCGGTGAGGTCGTAGATGATGCCGACGAAGATGACGCCCTCCGCCGTCACCGCTTCGCCGACGGAGAGATACATCGGGAAGATGGATCCATCGGCCTTGCGGCCCTGAAGCTCGCGGCCGATGCCGATGATGCGCTTCACCCTGGTTTCGCGGTGACGCAGAAGGAAGCCGTCGTGATTGGAGGAATAGGGGTTCGGCATCATGATGGAGACGTTCTGGCCGATGAGGTCGCTGGCGTCATAGCCGAACAGGTTCACACAGCCGGGATTCACATAGCGGATGATGCCGCCCGCATCGATGACGATGAGGCCATCCACCATCGTTTCCGGCACGATGCGGAAGCGATCATCCTTGAACAGCGACTCCAACCTTATCTCCGGCAGTTTGTAGACCCGGCTGGAGGCTAGCCGAGGCGTGGGCGTGGGGCCAGTCGCCGCCGACGCTTCCTGGAGGGGTGCGCTGTTGGGCATGGAGGTCTCGCCCGCCTCGGACAAAAGCTGCATCCGTGCATCGATTGCGGCGGAAGCCCTTGATCTGGGTCAGAGGCATGTGGCGCAAGGCGCGTAGGCTTTCTGAAAACAGGTCAGGGAGACGTCGCGATGAAGGGGCTGTTTCTGGGAGCGGTTGGGCTGATCGGGCTGTCGGCCTGCGCTGGCACGTCCGCCGAGGATGTAACGGCGAAGCTGCAGCAGGTGACGGCGCAGACGATACACATCGGCGATCCAGCCGGGATCCAGATTGAAAGCCGTGAGCGCTTTGCGGCGAAGTGGCAGTGGCGCGCGACCTTCCAGGGCCAGACCTATGACTGCGATGCAGACAATCTGATGCGCCTGCCGTCGTGCACGGCGGCGACAAGCTGAGGAGAAACGAAAATGGATGTGACGCCGTTTGTTGTGCCGGGCGTGATCGCGATCATGGGCCTGTTCATGTTCACGCTGATGGGTGTGACGTTCTTCACGCATGAGAAGAAGTAGGCACGCGGGCGCGATCCCTGCGGCCGTGGGCCGAGGGGTGTGTGGATTGGGGCCTGTCAGGTCAGGCTATCGGCGCAAGCTCGCAGTCATGCCGGCCGGAGCGGCGACGCCGCGTAAAACCGGAATCGAGGAGCTGCGTTATGATACGTCCGTGTGTGTCGCCCCCCGGTTCCGGCGCGCACGCATCGCGTGCGTCCGGAGTGACAGCGGTGGGTAACCGCAGACGTTGACCGCCACGAAGGGTGTCATGCCTGGGCTTAACCCGAGCATCCCTGTTGCTGGCTTCGGGGAACTGGAAGAGTTCACCTGTGGCGACAGCCGGGTTTTCTCGGGACATGCCCGAGAATGACTCTGTGGGAGTGGCGAGGCTGGTGTGATGCGTGAGCGTCTGCGTTCGACGCTGCGCGTCGACTGCCACGTGGAGCGTGGCGGTCCTGAAGAGCTTCCTTCTGGGTTGGAAGAGTTGAGCCACGAGGCTCACGAACGCGCACAGCGCCGCTGCCAGCCAATGCTGGGGAAGCGGCGGGTTGCCTAATCCGGATGTGCGTATCCGTGCTCGTGTCATGGGGATGACTATAAAAGACATGGGCATCCGGCCGAATCTGGATGCGTGCTTCCCCCCGTTTTCAGAGCTAGCGCGATGAAATCGGCCGAGAAGGTTTTTCTGTTTCCTCCGGATCTGGACAACCACCTTCCCCCAAATTCGGCGCGCCTGTTCGGGATGATTGCGCATTCGCGTGACAGGTGAGCGCCGGACAGCGATGAAGCGCGCTAACAGCAACAGCTTTA
>JAVBYB010000372.1 GCA_030824255.1 bacterium | reverse complement strand
TGAAGCCGTGCTGACGCGGCCCGAGCGCATCGGCACGATTGCCCAGCAGCAGCTCGGCCTCGAACCCGCGCATTCCGGCCAGTATGTCGCCAGCGAAGCACTGAAGCAGCGCCTGGGCGAAGAAAGCCTGCGCCTTCCCGCGCCTGGCCAGCCGCCCGAAGGCCCTACGGCTCCCGTGGAGGCGCAGCCGCAACCGCAATGAGGGCGATGGGCGCATCATACGAGGACGTCTGGGGTCCGCGCCGCGGCCGCATCGTTGCGGTAGCGCTGGCGCTGGTCTTCACCGTGATCGTGGGGCGCTCGGCCTATGTTGCGTTCAACGGACCAGACCGCTCAGCCGTGCCGGTGGCGAAAGAGGAAGTGGCGCGGCGGGCGGACATCGTCGATCGCAGGGGCGAGCTTCTGGCGACCACCGTGCAGGGCGTATCGCTTGCCGTGGATCCGAGCGCGATCTGGGATTCCCGCGAAGTGGTGGCGGGCATCCGATCCGTCTTCCCGGAGATGCGCGAAGATGCGCTGACGGCCATGATGGCCGACAAGAAGCGCCAGTTCGCGTGGGTGAAGCGCGAAGTGGGCGAGGAGCAGGTCAAGGCGCTGAAGGAGTTGGGTGTCGAAGGGCTTCTGTTCGTGGAAGAGCCGCAGCGCCTTTATCCGAATGGCAAGCTGGCCGGGCACCTGCTGGGTTACACCAATATCGATGGCGACGGGCTTGAAGGCGCCGAGCGCGTGTTCGACGCGCAGCTCAGGAAAGGCGAAGGCCCGGTCCGCCTGACGGTCGATGCCAGCGTGCAGTTCGTGCTGGAAGAAGAGCTCGATCGGGCGTTTGCCGATTTCGACATGAAGGGCGCAGCCGGCATCGTGCTGGATACGCATACCGGCGCCGTGCGTGCGGTAGCGTCATGGCCGGCGATGAACCCGTCGCTGCGCGGCGTTCAGTCGGATGACCTCAAGACCAACCGCGCGATGAATTCGCGGATGGAGCTGGGTTCGATCTACAAGCCGCTGACCGTGGCGGCGGCGCTCGAGGGTGGGGTGCTGCAGACGCAGGACACGTTCGACGTGTCCAGACCGGTGAAGATCGGCGCGGTGACGGTGCGTGATCCGCATCTCCTGAAGAATGCGAGTGCAGTTACGGCGCGGGACATTCTCGCGGAGTCGTCCAACATCGGTTCGGCCCTGATCGCGCAGCGTCTTGGCGCGGATGGGCAGAAGGCATTCCTCGGCAAGTTGGGTCTGCTGGGCGGGCAGACCACGGACGGGCCGCAATGGGCCTCGCCGCTGACGCCCGCAAGGTGGGATGCGACGGCGATGGCGACGGTCGCCTATGGTCACGGCATCTCTGTCGCCCCCATGGCGTTCGCTGCGACGTTCACGGCGTTCGGCAATGGCGGAGCGTATGTGACGCCCTCCTTTATCGAGCCGGTGGAGTCGCCGAAGACTGCGCGCGTGATGTCGGGCGCGACGGCGCAGTCCGTGCTCGACATGATGCGCTACACGGTGACGAACGGTTCCGGCCGGAATGCCGATGCGCGTGGCTATGAAGTTGCAGGCAAGACGGGCACGGCTGAGAAGCCGACAGCGAACGGTTACGATCCCGACAGGAACATCACGTCGTTCGCCGCGATCTTCCCGGCTTCCCGCCCTCAATTTGTCGTGCTTGTTGTACTTGATGAAGCCCAGCCCAGAACGGGCGAGCAACGCACGGCCGCCGTCACGGCGGCGACGATCGCAGGAAACGTGATCACGCGCGCGGCCCCGCTGCTGGATGTGCAGCCCGTGCTGGAAGCGACGGCGACAAGCGCGCCCGTCTCTGCCATCTCCGGGAACCGCGGGGAGGCGGACGCGCAATGAAGCTCTCGGACATCATTCCCGGCGCGCCGGCCATCGAGATCACTGGTATCACAGCCGATAGCCGCAAGGTGAAACCCGGCTATCTGTTTGCGGCGCTGCAGGGCGTCGCGAAGGACGGCCGCGACTATGTCGAAACGGCGATCAAGGCGGGCGCGGTTGCCGTGCTGACCGATGACCGGCCGGGCGAGTGGAGCGTGCCGGCGGTGAAGGCAGGCGAGCCGCGTCTCCTGCTCGCCCAGGCGGCGGCAGCGCTCCATCCGGGACAACCGGGTATCGTGGCCGCGGTGACCGGCACGAACGGCAAGAGTTCGACAGTCGACTTCCTGCGCCAGATCTGGAGCAGCATGGGCCGCAAGGCGGCGTCGATGGGAACGCTGGGCGCGATCGGGCCTTCGGGCGTGATGGACCTCGGGCACACGACGCCGGATCCGGTGGCGATCCACGGCACGCTGGAGACGCTGGCGCGCGAAGGCGTGACGCACGCGGCGATGGAAGCCTCGTCCCATGGCCTCGCGCAGCATCGCCTGCATGGCGTGAAGCTTTCGGCGGGGGCGTTCACCAACCTCACGCAGGACCATCTCGACTACCATACGGATTTCGACGATTACCGCCGCGCCAAGATGAAGCTGTTCTCCGAGCTGCTGCCCAAGGGCGCGCCGGCGATCATCAACGCGGACAGCCCGGAACTCGAAGCCTTCGAGGCGGTGGCGCAGACGGCGGGACTGGCGACGTTCACGGTCGGCTGGCGCGGGCGCGACCTGCGCATCTCCGAAGCGCTGCCGCGCGGGACGGGGCAGGACCTCGTGATCCAGTGGGGCGCAGGCGCGACCAACGAGCGCAAGATCCACCTGCCGCTGATCGGCGAATTCCAGGCGCTGAATGCGCTGTGCGCGGCCGGCATCGCGATGGCGCTGGGCGATGATGTGCATCAGGTGCTTGATGGGCTGACCACGCTGAAGGGCGTGCATGGGCGGCTTGAGCTGGTGGGGCAGACCGCTGGCAAGGCGCCGGTGTTCGTCGACTATGCGCACACGCCTGACGGCCTGAATGTGCTGCTGCGCGCCGCGCGGCCGCATGTGCGCGGCAAGTTGATCGTGGTGTTCGGCTGCGGCGGCGATCGCGATGCGACCAAGCGGCCGATCATGGGCGATGTGGCGCGGCGACTGGCGGACGAGGTGATCGTCACGGACGACAATCCGCGTTCAGAGGAACCGGCGACGATCCGGGCTGCGATCCGCAAGGGCGCGCCGGATGCGAGCGAGATCGGCGACCGGGCGACGGCCATCCAGGAAGGCATTCGCCGCCTGAAGCCGGGGGACGCGCTGCTGATCGCGGGCAAGGGGCATGAGACGGGGCAGATCGTGAAAGGCGTCACGATCCCGTTCTCGGATTTCGATGTGGCGAAGTCGGCGCTGGATGAGGTTGGCGGCACGCATGGTTGATTCTCCCTCTCCTCTGTGGACGTCCGACGAGGCGTGCGCCGCAACCGGCGGCAAGACGGCCGG
>JAVBYB010000220.1 GCA_030824255.1 bacterium | reverse complement strand
GTCTACATTCATGCCGGCGCCGGGCTGCACGACGTTGCCGACGACCAGACCCACCAGCAGCGCCAGTGTCGAGAAGAACAGGAAGTAGGCAAAGGCCTTGAACACCACGCGGCCCAGCCGCCCCATGTCCCGCATGCCTGCGATACCGATGACGATTGTCAGGAAGATCACCGGGGCGATGATCATCTTCACCAGCTTCACGAAGCCATCTCCTAGCGGCTTCAGATATTCCGCGATCCACGGCTCACCGCGCCAGAAATGACCGATCAGTCCGCCGACGAGAATTGCCGTCAGGACCTGGAAATAGAGCTGCGTCCAGAAGGGCCCCTTGCGGCGCGAGCCTTCAGCAGGGGTGTCTAACACCGCCATATCCATACCTCCGCCCCGAGGCTGCGCGCCATTATGTCCGGCGCATCACCCTGCTTTCCTTACAGTAATAGGGGCCGGCGCGCTGCGCGCCAGCCCCTTTCCTGTAACGATCGGGTTGGTTCAGTCCAAACTTGCCTAGGACTGGGTCGCCGCCTTGGCCGCCTCTTCGCGGTACTTCGCGCCCGGGATCTTGCCCGGAAGGTGGATCAGCAGAGGCGCGGCCACGAAAATCGACGAATACGTGCCAATAATGATGCCGAACATGATCGAGATCGCGAAGCCGAACAGCACCTGTCCGCCCAGGATCGCCATGGCGCCCGCTGCCAGCATCGTGGCGAAGGACGTCATGATTGTGCGCGTGAGGGTCGAGGTGATGGCGATGTCGATAACCTGTACAATCGACAGCTTCTTGAACTTCTTCAGCATCTCCCGGATGCGGTCGTAGACCACGACAGTATCGTTGATCGAATAGCCCGCAACGGTCAGCACGCCCGCCACAATGGTCAGGTCGAACGTCATCTGTGTCAGCGAGAAAAAGCCCAGAACGGCATAAACGTCGTGGAAAGTCGTGATGAAAGCGCCGGTTCCGAACTTGAACTCGAAACGCAGCCACACATAGGCGCCGATGCCCAGGACGGCGAGAACCCCGGCCAGAATACCTTTGCCGAAAAGCTCTTCCGAAACCTTGCCGCTGACATTGTCCGTCTTGAGGATCCTGGCGCCTTCGCCGAGTGCGGCTTGCAGTTTGCCGGCGATCTCCGCGACCGTGGCGTCGCCCTCAAGCGGAACCCGGATGATGACGCGATTGCCGTCGCTGGTGGTGACGTTGCTTTCTTCGAAGCCAGCTTCGGTGACTTCTGCGCGCACCTGGCCGGGATCGAAGGGCGTGTCACGCGTGGCCTCGATCTGAACGCCCCCGGTGAAGTCCAGGCCCATGTTCAGGCCGTTC
This sequence comes from bacterium, assembly GCA_030824255.1. Lineage (GTDB taxonomy): Bacteria > Pseudomonadota > Alphaproteobacteria > Caulobacterales > Hyphomonadaceae > UBA7672. The sequence continues at coordinate 2,039 of JAVBYB010000220.1, read as the reverse complement.
GTCCATAGCGACCATGTCGTCACGATGAAGATCAGCGCCGTGAAAATGAAGCCGAACCAGCGGATCTTCATGAAAGGGAACGCCGGGCCATCCGGGGCCGGCGGTTTGTTAGGATTTGGCTTGTCCCACCACATGAGCGTCTCGCCTGAAATGCCAGCAGCCGGGCCCTCAATGGATCCGACCGAAATTAGGGTCCCTGCGCTACCAGTAGACGGGACAAAGCGCCACGAAAAAGGCTGTCCGGACGTCTGCCAGCGGCACAGTTTGCGACAAACCGTCAGCAGTAGGGGGGTATTTGTGCGACACGCCGCCTCCAGTTTGGGTCCCATGGACGGCGAATCGCCCGTCCTGCAGACAGGAGGATCCTCCCCATGACCACCACCAAAAAGACGACCAGCAACAAGCTGCCCCTGATCGCACTGGCCACCCTCGTTCTGGCCGGCGGCGCCGGCCTGGCCGTCGCCCAACCGTCCGGCAAGAGTGGCCCGTTCGGGCTGCTCCAGCATGACGCGAACGCCGACGGACGCCTGACCCGCGCCGAGTTCGACGAGGCGCAGCGTAGGCATTTCAATGCGATCGACGCCAACAAGGACGGCACTGCGACCAACGAGGAATTCCGGACCTACCGGGATGCGGAGGGCAAGGACCGCCGGGAAGAGATGGTGAAAGCCCGCTTCGACGCTCTCGACACTGATCGGAATAACCAGCTCAGCCGTACCGAGTTCTCCGCTCGCCCGGAAGGCGATGGCGCACGCGGTCCTGGCAAGCGCGGGGGTCCCGGCCGGCATCAGGACGGCAAGCGCGGTCCGGCGGACCGCGACCAGGCCGCCCGTGCGGTCAGCTTCGAGGACTTCAGCGCCCGCGGCGTGGAAGCCTTCGCCCGCGCTGACGTCAACAAGGACGGCGCGGTCACCATCGCCGAGCTGCAGGCTTCGCGTCCGGCGGCACGCTAGCTTGCTGGGGCGGACTCGGCCCTGCCCTCCCCTCCTGACCGTTTCCGCCCTACTCTCCACAGCCTGTTGCCTCGGGAGCTCCCGATGCAGCAGGCTGCACGCCGTTGAGGACTATGAGTCAGACATGAGCCAGAGCCTGCTGATCGTCGAGGACGAGGCCTCCATCCGCGAGCCGTTGGTGAAGTATTTCACCAACAACCAGTTCCGCGTGAAGGCTGCCGCCAACGCCGCTGAAGCACGCGCAATGCTGGCGGCTCATGCATTTGACCTGGTGGTCGCCGACATCATGATGCCGGGTGAGGATGGCCTCAGCCTGTGCCGCCATATCCGCGCCAGCAGCAACCTGCCGGTGATCCTGCTAACTGCGCGCGCTGAAGAGCTCGATCGCATTCTCGGACTCGAAGTTGGCGCAGACGACTATGTCACCAAGCCATTCAGCCCGCGCGAGTTGCTGGCTCGTGTAAAGGCCGTCATCCGTCGCTCCAACAGTTTGCCCCCGCGCCAGACCGCGCCGGAGACCACGACCTACACGTTCGGCAAGTGGATCCTGAAGACGGGTGAGCGGGAACTAGTCGACGGAGATGGCGTCACTGTTCCGTTGTCGTCCGGCGAGTACACTCTTCTGTTGACCCTGATTGAACGCCCCCGCCTCGTCCTCACGCGCGATCAACTGCTCGATCTGACGCAGGGCCGTGAAGCCAGCCTGTTCGACCGCTCGATCGACAACCAGATCAGTCGCCTGCGTCGCAAGATCGAGGAGGATCCGAAGTCTCCCAAATACATCAAGACGGTCTGGGGCGGCGGTTACAGCTTTGCCGTCGAGGTCAGGAAGCTGTGAGACGATTTCTCCCCTCCAACCTGCCCGGCCAGCTTGCCCTCGTCATGGCGAGTGCGCTGCTTGTGGCGAGTCTTCTGAACTTCGTCTTGCTGCTGGGGGAGCGTCACCGCGCTGCCGTGATCGAACAGAGCAGCGCGCCCATCGCCCGTTTCGTTGATATTGCGATCACCGTTTTTTCGGCGCCGCCTCCCGAAACGGCGCGCCCATTTTCGGTCGGGCGCGCAACAGGACCTGGCCGCTACGCCCTC
>JAVBYB010000135.1 GCA_030824255.1 bacterium | reverse complement strand
CGAAGCACGGCACGGTTCCGAGATGGGGCGGCGACTCGGTCGGCTGGTATGAGGGCAACACGCTGGTGGTGAAGACCACAAATGTTCACCCGAACCAGCGCGGAATGGTTTCTCCGACCGGCATGCTGACGGAGCGCTTCACGCGCTGGGACGATCACCAGATCCTGTACGAGTTCGAGGTGGATGATCCCGAGCTCTACAGCCAAGTGTGGAAGGGCGAGATGGCGCTGAACGCCAGCCCGCCGATGTATGAATACGCCTGCCATGAAGGCAACCACGCCATGCCGGGTATTCTCGGCGGCGCGCGCCAGCTGGAAAGCGAAGGCAAGGTGCCGGGCATGGGTCCTGGCATTGCCGCGGGCCTCGTTCTGCCGCGCGACGAAGCGGGCGGCGAAGGCTTCAACTAGGACTTCTGGAGGGACGGGACGATGAAGGGGGCGCGGCTGGGAGGCTGCGCCCCTTTTGTCTTCCGGTCAGGTGAGCGGGAGGGATGATCCGGTGATTGCGAAGTTTATGGTCTGCAAGGCCGTGGCGGCCGTGATTCTGGGTGGGGCGGCCCTCGCGCAGGAGAAACATGCGCCGGGCTATGCGCCGCCGAAGACGAGCTGGGGCGCGCCCGACATTCAGGGCTTCTGGAATTCGACGTCGATCACCAGCCTGCAGCGTCCGCCGGGCGTGCAGAAGCTGGTGGTGAGCGATGCTGAGGGGCGGGCCATCGTGAACGACAATCCGCTGATCATCATCACCCAGATGGAAGAGCAGGCGCAGGGCGAGGATCCGAACGACATCTCCGCCCTCGCCGATGGCAACGCTGATCGTGGTTACAACGCGTTCTGGATCGATCCGGGTTCGAAGCTGGCGGATGTGAAGGGCGAGATCCGGACGTCATGGATCGTGGAGCCCGCGAGCGGGCGCATTCCTTTCAAGCCGGGCGCGCGGCGAGCTGGCGTGGAGCATTCGGCGGCGAATTTCGACGATCCGGAAACGCGGCCGCTGTTCGAGCGCTGCCTGATGACGGAAACGACGGCCGGGCCCGTGATGCAGAACGCGATGTACAATTCGACGCTGCAGATCGTGCAGTCGCCCGAGGCCGTGGTGATCGTTGTCGAGATGGTTCACCACGCGCGGATCGTGCCGATCGTCGCGAACAAGGCGGCGGCGAAGCACGGTCCTGATGAGATTCCGAAATGGGCGGGCGATTCCGTCGGCTGGTATGAGGGCGACACGCTCGTGGTGGAGACACGCAACGTGCATCCGCAGCAGCCGAGCCTTATCTCGACCAGCGGCAAGGTGACAGAGCGCTTCTCGCGCTGGAACGATGGGCAGGTGCTGTATGCGTTCACCGTGGAAGACCCGTCGCTCTACACGCAGGCCTGGAGCGGCGAGATGGCGCTGAACACGTCGCAGCAGATGTATGAGTTCGCGTGCCATGAGGGCAATCACGCCATGCCAGGCATCCTGGGTGGCGCGCGTGAGCTGGAGTCACGCGGCATCAGGCCGACCGTGGGGCCGGGCATCGCGGCAGGCATCGTGACGCCGAGCCAGCGGGCGAAGGCCAAGGCGAACTAGGAACTTCAGATACAAGAAACACTGGAAGGGCGTGGCGATGGCTGCGCCCTTTTGCTTTTCCGGCGCGACCGGCTTCGCGGCGCCAGGAACTGACCAAGGCGAAGCGAACAAGGAAAACTCATGACAATCGAGACGAAGATGAACGCGCCCTCGGGCGTGAATGCGGAGGCGCGTCTGCTGACGGCGGACGTGCTGGCGGCGTTTGAGGCGCTGAAGTCGGCGAACGATGCGCGGATCGAGGAGATCGAGAAACGCGGTGCGGCCGATCCGTTGCTGGACGCGAAGCTGAAGAAGATCGAGCAGACGCTTGATCGCCAGCGCTCGGCGCTGGAGCGCCTGTCGCTGGAACAGTCGCGGCCGGCGATTGGCGATGATCCGCGCCGGACGGACCCGGAGCACAAGTCGGCGTGGGGCGCCTATCTGCGCAAGGGCGACGACAGCGGCATTGCGCGGATGGACCTCAAGTCGGTGAATGTCGGCACGGAGGCGCAGGGCGGCTATGTGGCGCCGCCGGAACTGGACCGCCTGATCGAGCAGCGGCTGACCGCCTCCTCTCCCATGCGCCAGATCGCAAGCGTACGGCAGACGTCGGCGACGGTGTTTCGCAAGCCGGTGAGCATGGGCGCAAGCTCTGCCTGGGTAAGCGAGACGGGCGCGCGGGCCGAGACGACGGCGCCGACGCTCGACCTGCTCGAGTTTCCGGCGGCGGAGCTCTATGCGATGCCGGCGGCGACGCAGACGCTGCTGGACGACGCGTATGCGGACATCGACGAGTGGCTGGCGGACGAGGTGGAGGCGAGCTTTTCGGCGCAGGAGTCGGCGGCGTTCGTGACGGGCAATGGGTCTGGCAGGCCGAAAGGGTTCCTGAGCTATGAGATGATCGCCGAGGGTTCCTATGCGTGGGACAAGATCGGCTTCATCCTGTCCGGCGCGGACGGGGCGTTTGCATCGACCGATCCTGCCGACAAGCTGATCGACCTGGTGTACGCGCTGAAGAGCCAATACCGGGCGAATGCGCGGTTCGTGATGAACCGGCGCACGGTTTCGGCGGTGCGCAAGCTGAAGGATGGCGACGACAACTATCTGTGGCGTCCGGGAATGGCGGGTGAGTCGGCCAGCCTGCTCGGCTATCCGGTGACGGAGATCGAGGACATGCCGGACATGGCCGAGGATTCGTTCTCCATCGCGTTCGGAGACTTCCGCCGGGGCTACCTGATTGTCGACAGGCAGGGCGCGCGCGTGTTGCGGGACCCCTACTCGCTGAAGCCCTACGTACTCTTCTATACGACGAAGCGCGTGGGCGGCGGCATCCAGAACTTCGACGCGATCAAGGTGATGAAGTTCGCGGCAGCGTAAGCGGTGTCATGGGGCCTGCCAGCTGATGACCAGCTGACGGTTACATAATCAGACAGGTTCCTAACTCGACGGCTGCGCCGGCGATGCCTTAACTTCGCCGGCGACAGCTGGAGATTCTCTGCATGGGTTCGCCATCACCGCAAGCGACCGCAAGCCTGTTCTTTGAGAGGTTCAATGCGGGCGATGCTGCGGGATTTGCGACACTTTATACAGAGGACGCGGTGTTCACCTATGACGGCCAGGAAAAGGCCATCGGGCGGGACCAGATCGAGCGGGCGATTTCCGGCTTCATGCTGGCGGGCCTGAAGATGCGGGGGCGGAGCCTGACCACGCATGTTTGCGGGGACATCGCCCTGACCCGCTTTGCCTGGGAACTCTATAACGCTCAGGACGCAACTCTTGCCTCTGGCGTCTCGACCGAGGTGCAGCGCCT
>JAVBYB010000291.1 GCA_030824255.1 bacterium | reverse complement strand
GACGCCCCGATGGCCGCAGAAGCGGGCGCAATCCGCGCCGGCCTGCTGCCGCAGGAAGTCCGCATTGATTTCTGCGACGCATCTGTCTCGTCGCTGGAAGACCTCGCCCTCGATCGCGTTGATGCATTCCGCCGCAAGGGCTTCCGCGTCGGCCTCGATGCCCGCCAGTCCTGGCGCACCCCGATGGGCGCCCGCGCCCGCATGACGTTCGAAGCCGTGCGCCTCGATCCGTCGCGCTGCGAAGTCATGGAAATCCCGATGTCGCGCCTTGAAGTCGCCTCGGCCGACGGCGTCGCCCTGATCGCGGAAAACGTCCGCTGGCGCGACACGGACCGCCTCGCCGACCTCGGCATCAGCTTCGCGATGTCCCCGCGCACTGACGGCTGATCCTCTTTCTTTTTCGACTTTCTACCGTTCGTTCCACACCCCTTCGCCCCGCACCTCACCGTGCGGGGCTTTTCTTGTCAGTCGCCGGGCTCTTGCCCGTCGGCGCCAGTGCAAGGCTCGCGCGTCCTGCTCCGCCGAAGGCCGGGAAGGTGGCAGTCGCTGTGAAAAGCCCGGCGGTCCGGAGACAATCCCGAAGGTTGCGGAACGCCACGACACCTGAGACTAATCCCGCACGCCTGTAAGAAACGCAGGCGGGGCGCGACTATCGATCTGATACGAACCACAAGAGCCGCTGCAGCGGCCGCACAGCGGGGCAACCATGGCGATCCTGAAACTCGACCATGTCGTGAAGCGCTTCGGCGACTTCACGGCGGTCAACGACCTTTCCTTCGAAGTCGCGGAGGGAGGCATCTTCGGATTCCTGGGCGGCAACGGCGCCGGCAAGACGACGAGCCTCCGCATGGCGCTCGACATCATTCGCCCCACCTCCGGTTCGATCGAAATTCTCGGACGCAAGCCCGGCCGGGAGAACGCTTCGCAGATCGGCTTCCTGCCCGAAGAGCGCGGTCTCTATCGCCGCATGACCGTAATCGACACCATCGTCTACTTCGGCCAGCTGAAAGGCATGGACGCCGCCACGGCAAAAAAGGAAGCCGAACGCCTCATCGGTCGCTTCGGCCTCAGCGAGTGGACGAAGACGATGGTGGAGAAACTGTCGAAAGGCATGTCCCAGAAGGTGCAGCTGGCGGCCGCGATGGTGAACGCGCCGCGCCTCCTCATTCTCGACGAACCCTTCTCCGGCCTCGATCCGGTGAACCAGAAAGTCCTCGAAGACCTTGTGGTTGAAATGGCGAAGGCCGGCTCCACCGTCGTGTTCTCCACGCACATCATGCAGCACGCCGAACGCCTGACGAACCATATCGTCCTCCTGGCGCGCGGCCGGAAAGTCTTCGAAGGTACCCAGGAACAGGCCCGCGCCACCCTGCCGGGCCGCCTCGCCCTCACCTCGCAGGCTGACCCCTCGCAACTTCCGGGCGTCGCCTCCGCCACGCGCACAGGCGGCACGGACGGCTGGAATACGTGGGACATCGCGCTCAAGCCCGGCCTCTCGCCCGGCGAACTCCTGCAGGCCTGTACCAGCAACGGCTTCGCGCTGCGCGGCTTTGAAAGCCACCGCCCCAGCCTGCATGACGTCTTCATCCATCTTGTCGGCGCTCAGCCGGAGACCGGCCAATGAGAAACATCGTCCTCGTCGCCATCCGCGAATACAAGCAGATCGCCGCCACGCGCGGCTTCTGGGTGATGCTGCTCGTCCTTCCGCTGGTGATCGGCATCACACAGGTCGCCGGGCGTTTCTTTCGCCCGACGGTCAACTCCGCCTACGTCATCGTCGATGCATCGGGGCAATACGCCAACGCCATCGAACGCCGCCTGAACTTCAACTACCAGCGCGTCGAACTCAGCGCCTTCTCGGCGTATGTGCAGCGCTGGGAACTCGCCTCCGTGAAGCCCGACGCCGTATGGGCGAAAGGCGAACGCTGGTTCGCCGACACGCAGATCGAACAGTTCGTGGCCGATGGCGGCATCGCGGCGGCTATGGAAATCGTCCGCCCGCATCTGCCGCGGGAAGCGCCTGTCTACGAGATCGACCCGCCCGGTTATGTCCGCGCGCCCGTTCCCGCTGACGTGCCCACCGATCAGGGCGTGGCGGCCGTGGCCCACGGCCTCGCCGACTACCTGCAGGGCGAAATAGCAACGCCAGAAGGCGATCGCTCGCTCGCCCTCGCCGTCTACATTCCCGCAGACATCACCGCTGATACGCCCGTCCAGATGTGGACCAATGGCGCGCCCAACACCACGCTTGTGGACAATGTGCGAAACGAGGTCACGCGTATCCAGCGCGCGAAGGCCCTTGAGACAAGCGGCTTGCCGCCTGAAACCGCAGCCTCCATCGCCAGCATCACCACGCCCATCAAGCTCAGCGCGCCACCGCAGGGCGCCGGACGCGAGCAGGTGGTTATCCGATCCGCCCTGCCGCTCGCCATGGTTTACCTGTTGCTGGTCACCGTAATGACCACCGGCACGATGATGCTCCAGGGCGTCATCGAGGAGCGTTCCAACAAGCTGCTGGAATCCATCCTCGCCACCATCCGCCCGTCAGACCTGATGTACGGAAAGCTGCTCGGCCTCGGCGCCATCGGCCTCACCATCATCGGCGTCTGGATTGGCGCGGCGATTGGCGCGGCCTTCGCTGTGCAGGGCATGGTCGCCGACATCGTGAAGCCATCCCTCTCCGCCATCGAGCCGTGGATGTTCTTCGCCATGCTGTTCTATTTCCTGGCCGGCTACCTCACCATATCGATGCTGTATCTTGCCATCGGCGCGCTCTCGAACTCGCTGCAGGATGCCCAGTCCTACCTGATGCCCGTCATCATGATCATCATGCTGCCGGTGATCTTCATGATGGTCTCGGTGCTGCAGCAGCCGAATGGCGTTTTCCCCGTCGTGATGTCGTGGATACCCATTTACACGCCCTTCGCCATGCTGGCGCGACTGGGCACAGGCGTCGACACGGTGGAGGTTATCGGCACCGGCCTGATGCTCGCCGCCTTCGTCGTGGTCGAGATGATACTGCTCGGCCGCATCTTCCAGGCCAGCCTCCTGCGCACCGGCCAGCCGCCAAAGTTCGGCGCCTTCATCGCGATGATGCTGGGCAAGCATACGGCCTAGACGTACGACCCCGCCCGCACCAGCACGGTCCCGCCAGTCTCCAGCTTGAACCGCGCGATGCCCGCGCCGGACTGCGTGTTGACGCCGCCGAGGTCCAGCGTGGCGATGCCGCGCGCCTTGAGGTCCTTCATGGCAGTCCAGAGGATGAGGTTGTGCGCCGCATTGTTGCGCCCCTCCTCGCTCGTCCAGCCGACATGATAGGTCGCGCGCCGGCCGTGCACGAGGAACAGCATCCCCGCCACCGCCTCCCGC
>JAVBYB010000288.1 GCA_030824255.1 bacterium | reverse complement strand
AACCTTCTCGGTGTCGGCGAGAAGCTGGGGCCGCATATGGTCGAACTTGCTCTGAGAGGGGCCTTCGAGGACGAGCTCGTCGGCGAAGCGTTCGGGCCTGGTGGCGAAATCGACATCGCCGTAGAGGGCGGGAAGGTTCGTCTTCTGCGAGGCGACCTTCGCCTTCAGCTGATCCAGCGTGAGCATGGGCGCGGCTTCCTTTGCGGGTGCTGCGGCGTTGGGCTCAGGTTGGGGTAATTTGGAGTTTCCGCAAGTGTGTCGTGGCGGAAGGATGCAGCGCTAGGCTTCGAGCAGTTGGCGGAGCGCTGCGAGATCCTGTGTTACGGCGTCGGCGTCGGCTTCCCACGCCGCGTCGTCCATGTCGGGGCGGCGGAGCAGGGTGAACATCACCTCCGCGCCATCGCCATTCGGGACAATGCGCAGGGCGTTGTGGACTTGGAGACCGTCTTCCATCGTCACCGTGTGGTCGATCACGCCGAGATCGTTGGACGGGGCAAAGCGGACGCGCACCGTGCCGATGGGGCCGCCGTCGGCGATCCAGTCTTCGCCATCGCGCGTGAGGCCGGCGCCAAGGCCAGCAGCCCAGCGGGGCATGTTCTCGGGCCTTGAGGCGAAGGCGTAGACCTCGCGCCACGGCTTGGCGATCGAGACGTGGATCACGCGGGCGGGCAGGGTGGTCATGTCGACGCTACCCGGCGAGGTCTATTCCAGCGCCGAGCTCGCATTGGGTTTCGACTGGAGCTGGACGTAGTTCTGGATGCCGATCTGGCTGATCAGCTCGAACTGCGTCTCGATGTAGTCGACGTGCTCCTCCTCGTTGTGGAGGATCTTGTAGAACAGGTCGCGGGAGCCGTAGTCGCGCACCTTCTCGCAATGCTCGATGGCGTCGCGGAGCAGGGGGATGGCCAACTGCTCCGTCTTCATGTCGCACTCGAGGATCTCCTTGACGTTCTCGCCGATGAAGAGCTTGCCGAGGTCCTGCAGGTTCGGGAGGCCGTCGAGGAAGAGGATGCGCTCGATCAGCCAGTCGGCGTGGTGCATCTCCTCGATCGATTCGTCGTGCTCCTTCTTGGCGAGCTCGGACACGCCCCAGTCGCGCAGCATGCGGGAATGCAGGAAATACTGGTTGATCGCCGTGAGTTCGTTCTTGAGCGCCTGGTTCAGGAACTCGATGACCTTCGGATCGCCCTTCATCGGGTGGCTCCCTGGAGTGCTGGCTGGCCGCGCCCCATGGGCGACCGTTCTGGCATAACGCGCAACAGCCCCCAAAGACGCCGACTCTCGACGCTTCGCAAGTTGTTTTTATTGGAAATTTTTGCGAATGATAGGACGTCGCGTTCGCACGACCTACTCGGCGGCGACCAGCTGGCGGTCGTCATTGGTGGCGCCGGTCTGCTCGCGGATCATGCCGCAGACCATCTCGCAGCACTTGCCGCAGTTGATCTTGGTGTCGTGGTGACGGTGCACCTGCGCAGGGGAGCGAGCGCCCGCCGCGATGGCGTCGTTCACTTTCGTCGTATTGAGGCCCCGACACACGCAAATGATCATGCGAACCATTTGCATCATGTTGAGAATGACTGTCAATCGCCAGCAACCGCCAAGCTGCATGTCAGGCTGTCGCACTCTCCTTATTGGCGGATTTTAACCCTGTTCACGGGGCCTTTGGCTTGCGGGGCAGGAGGACGGGGTGGTTGGCGGCCATCATCGCGAAGCTGGCCAGAATCACGGCGTTCCGGCGCATGTCTTCGGGCTGGAGGGCTTCGAAATAGTCGCGGTTGGTGTGGTGGGTCTTGGGGAAGTACTCGATCGGGTCCTGGATGAACTGGAACCCCGGCAGGCCGGCCTGGTCGAAGGGGATGTGGTCCGTGGAGCCGGTGGTGTTGGGGGAGACGTGGGTGACGCCGAGGTCGCGGACCGGCCCCAGCCAGTCGCGGAAGATCGGCATGATCGCCCGGTTGCCCTGGGCCTGGAAGCCGCGGATCGAGCCCGCGCCATTGTCCTGGTTCATGTAGATCTGCAGGCGGCCATGGTCGCGCTTCACCGGCACGATCTCGCCGCGCTCGTTGGAGGACGTCGGCACGCCGCGCACGCCGCCGAAATGGCTCGCGACATAGAGGCGTGAACCGATCAGGCCCTGCTCCTCTCCATTCCAGAGGCAGATGCGCACGGTGCGCTTCAGGGGAGCGTTGGTCGCCTTCAGCAGACGCATGGCTTCCAGCATGGAGGAGCACGCGCCGCCATTGTCTGTCGCGCCGGTCGCGCCATGCCAGGAATCGAAGTGCGCGCCGATGATGACGACTTCCTCGGGCAGCGAGCTGCCGCGGATTTCGCCCACCACGTTGAACATCGCGGGATTGTCGTGCCACGCATTGCGGATGTCGGCTTCGATGACGACGCGCTGGCCCTGTGAGACAGCACGCGCCAGCCGCCCATAGTGTTCTGCTTCAACGCTGATGCGCGGTATCTGCTGGTCCGGCGCGACGTTGCGGGGCGCACCCTGCACGGCAAACACGCCATGGCCGCGATTGGTGGCGAGCACGCCAAGCGCGCCCTGCTCGAAGAAGTATTTGAAGCGGTCGAAAGCCTGAGCATTCGGTCGCGGCGGCGCGGCGGGCGTTGCAGGTGCGCCCTGTTCCGGCGGGCGGTTGGGCGTTTCCATCGCGTCGAGCTGTTCGCGCGTCAGGCGCCTGGCGACAGGCTCCCACTGGGCCTGCATCTCGAGGGGGGCCTGAGCCAGAACCCATTTGCCGCGCAGCTTGCCGTCATGCTTCGCGCGCAGGTCGGCTTCCTCTGTTTCGACCGCGAGGACGCACTCGCCGCTGATCAGGCCGTTGGTGCCGGGCGTCCACGCCGTGGACATGCCCGATATCGGGAAAGCCGCCGGCGCCGTGGCGTGGAGATAGAATTTCTCGTTCGACCAGCCGCGCTGAAAACCGTTGTTCGTGCCCGTTGGGTCGACCGGCCAGGGCTCCAGCGTCGCGCCAGACAGGCCCCAGCCCTTCATCTTCTCGACGACCCACTCGCCGGACTTCCGGATGCCGGGGGAGCCCGAGAGGCGGGGACCCAGCACGTCCAGCATGTAGCTGGCGGTCTTCATGACCTCCGACTTGTCCTTGTCGAGGCCGAGATCCCGGATTGCCGCCAGCGCCCGGTAGTCGATTGCCGATCCCTGCGCCCATGCGGGCGACATGGCGGGCAACATGGCCGGCGCCAGGGCGGAGGCGGCGCCAGCCATCATGAAGGAGCGGCGATTCATGCGGATTTTCTTTCAACCGGGGTCTGTTCCGGCGGAAAGGTTAGTAGCCCGGATTGCCGCCGTCGATTGCCGTGGCGGTGGCGGACGGTCACGGGCGTGTTAAGGCTCGGGGCATGGA
>JAVBYB010000538.1 GCA_030824255.1 bacterium | reverse complement strand
CGGCCCGTTGAGAATGCGCCGCGCGGCGAGCTGATCGAACAGCGATGGCGGATGCAGCGTCTCCGCCTCGGCAGCGGCCTCGGCAACAGCTTCGGCAACGGGCTCGATTTCGGTTCCGTCAGACATGCGGGATCTCCTTTTTCATGATGGCGAGAAGCGCATCGAACGCCTGCGACTCGCGGGCTCGCCTCACGCAGGCGAGGTTGATGGGAAGCGGCTTTGCAAAGCCGCCCGCGCCGCCGAGACGCACGGCGCGGTACACAACAAAGCGATGGAGTTTCTCGACGCCGACCGCCCGCATCGCCTGCAGGAGGATGCGGTCACACATGTCGCGCGGCACCGTGCCCACATCGTACAGCCAGTCATGCAGGATGGCGGGCAGCAGATAGTTCGCGCCCTTCGGCTGCTTCGCCTGCAGCAGGCGGCCGGGCATCGAATACCCGTCCGTGATGTAGCCGGCGGGCACGGTGATGAAGAGGCCCGAGCCTCGCGCGCCAACTTCGAACACGATCGGCTCGACGAGGCGCATTTCGGGGCGCAGCGCGAGGCCCGGAAGGCGATACGCCCCCGTGGGCTTCAGCGCGGCGTCACGGAGGAAAGCGCCGCCCTTGCGGTCGGCGGCGAGCGCGTCGGCCGTCTGCCTTGCAGAAGCCTCCGGCGCCGATTGCGCGGGCTCCATGTGGCGCTATCCCTCCGCCGGGACGGAGAGCACGTGGCCGCGCGCGATGGCGGCATCGCGCACCGGCAGCGCCTCATCCTGCTTCATGTAGAAGCCGTGCAGCACGATTTGCTGCGCGCACGAGGCGACGACCGCCAGCCCGGCGACATCGAGATCGCTGACGCGGTCCTTGAGCGCGTCGAACGCGAAGACGAGCCGGTCAACGCGCGCCGGGAGGGATTGCGCCTTGGCGAACGCGACGCGCTCCGCCGCCCATGGGTCGGCGCCGCCGCCCTCCGGCTCTGCGGGCAGCACGTAGCTGAGAACGCCGTTGACCGTCGGCACGATATCGGTCGGGTAAGTGAACATGGTCTCTCCTCTTTTCTGGTTGGAAGGGTTCAGCCGGGCACGCGCTGCAGGAAGAATTTCCCGCTGACGCCATTGCCGGTGATGTTGTTGGCTCCGGAGGTGCGCTGCAGTTTGAGGCGGTAGCGCACGTCGCCGGAGACGTTCTGCGCCATCGGCGGCGACGGCCACGGCGTTGCCCCGCCAGGCCAGCTCACGATGCACAGCGTGCCCGTGTCCTCGACCTCGATGGGCCATTCGCTGAGGACGTATTCGGTTCCGCCCGCCTGCAGCTCCTCGGTGAGGATGACCTTGCCCACCCACGTGCCGCCGTCGCTCACATCGCAGCCCACTGCGGGGATGAGATAGCTGCCGAGCTGCGTCGTGCTGTCCCCGGCGGGCAGCAGGAGATAGCCGCCAGCGCCCACATCGTTGACGTCGATCGTCGCGAGAACGGAGGCGGTCGCTCCCGAGGTGGCGACATTCGTGATCGCCTGGTTCTTCGTGAACGTCAGCAAGTCGGGATCGACGCCGCCGGACGGAGGAATCGCGGCAACCACAACCCACGCGCCGGCGGTGTAGTATTTCAGCTCGTCCGTCGTGGTGTCGGCCCACCACGAGCCCTCGGTCGGCGTCCCGCTATAGCTTGCGCCGCGTTGCGAGTTCGCGGTCGCCTGCGAGCCTTGCCCGGAAAATCCCGACGCCACGCCACTCGATGTGACCACCATCGCATCGGTGACCACCGTGGTCCCGTCCGCCAGGCGCACGGTGGAGGAAAACAGCACGAAGTTCTGCGTGGCGAGCGCCGCCTGTCCGGCGAACCCCGACGCGACGCCCGAGGACGTGACCACCATCGCCTCGGTGGCGACCGTGGTTCCATCCGCCCGGCGGAGGTTCGTGCCGATCGCGACGAAGTTCTGCGTCGCCAGCGCGGCTTGCCCGGAGAAGCCGGACGCCACGCGCGTCTCGGTGACGTTCGCGCCCGGCTCGCCGTCGAAACCGGGATTCCACGGTGTGGCTTCCGTCTGCCCGGCGAGCGCGCGGGCGAGCAGCGGCTTGGCGACCGCCAGCACGGGCGCGGTGGTCGAAGCGATGCCGCGCACGAGAATGCGCGCCTTCACCGTGCTGGCGGGCGCCTGCACGATTGTGGTGAGGCGCTCGAACGTGGAGAGCTCGCCATTGCCCGCCGAAGGCGTCACATCCTGCACGACGGAGGTGTAGCTGACGCTTCCGTTCGAGGAATTCCGGAACTCGACGAAGAGCTGCACCGCGGAAATGTTCGAACCGCCCACATACACCGACGCTTCGAGCCATTCGCCCGGCGCGATGGGGAAGGCGTCGATCTGCGGCGTCGTCGCCAGCTGCACATACTGCCCGACCGTGACGCCGGTTCCGGTGACCACCGCGCGCCGGATGCCGTTCGTGGAGGCCGCCGCGCTTTGCACGGCCGAGCCCGCGCTCGCGAAGCTCACCCAGTAAGTCGCGCCGAAGCGGAATTCGGTATCGATGAGGCCGTTCTTGCCGACGCCGGCCGCGAGGTTCGCCGCGCCCACCGCGTTCAGCGTCGCGAGCGCGCCTTGCCCGGAAAATCCCGACGACACGCCCGACGAGGTGACGATCATCCCCTCGGTCGCGACGGTTGTGCCATCCGCACGGCGAAGGTTCGTGCCGATCGTGACGAAGCTCAGCGTGGCAAGCGCCGCCTGTCCGGCGAAGCCCGAGGCGACGCCCGAGGATGTCACCACCATCGCCTCGGTCGCGACGGTCGTGCCATCCGCCCGGCGGAGGTTCGTGCCGATGGTGACGAAGTTCTGCGTCGCCAGCGCGGCTTGCCCGGCGAAGCCCGAGGAGACGCCCGAGGACGTCACCACCATCGCTTCGGTGGCGACCGTGGTTCCGTCCGCGCGGCGGAGGTTCGTGCCGATCGTGACAAAATTCGCCGTCGCCAGCGCGGCTTGCCCGTTGAAACCGAACGCCACGCGGGTCTCGGTGACGTTCGCGCCGGGCTCGCCATCGAAACCGGGGTTCCACGGCGTCTCTTCCGTCTGCGCGGCGAGCGCGCGGGCGAGCATGGGCTTCGCCGCATTCAGCACCGGCGCGGTCGTGGAGGCCACACCGCGCAGGTTGAGGCGCGCCTTCACCGTACCGGCCGGCGCCTGCGCGATCACGCTCAACCGGCGGAACGTCGAAAGCTCCCCGCCGCCCGCCAGCGGCGTGTTATCGACCGTGATCGACGAGAAGCCCGTGCTGACGCCGCTCGCGTCGCGGAAATCGATGAACACCTGCACGCTGGAGACGTTGGCGCCGCCCAGCCAGGCGGAGCCTTCGACATACTCGCCCGCCGCGACGGGGAAGGCGTCCTGCTGCGGCGTCGT
>JAVBYB010000166.1 GCA_030824255.1 bacterium | reverse complement strand
GAATCGCAGGGAATCACTTTTTGTCGCTGAGCGGGGCCACGATCCTGCAGGTCATCCCGCACCTCGCCGCCGGCGGGGCTGAACGCACGACCATCGAAGTGGCCGAGGCGCTCGTCGCCACAGGTGCAACCGCGCTGGTCGCCAGCGCGGGCGGCAGGCTTGAGCAGGAACTCCAGCGCGTTGGCGGCGAACTCATCCGCATCGACAATCTGCCGACCAAGAATCCGCTCGCCATCAACGCCAACGCTGGCCGCCTCGCGGCAATCGCGCGCGAGCGCAAGGTCGCCCTCATTCACGCCCGCTCCCGCGCGCCCGCCTGGAGCGCGCTCTGGGCCGCCCGTCGTGCAAAGCTTCCCTTCGTCACGACCTATCATGGCGTCTACAATGCGAAGGGCCCGCTGAAGCGGCTCTACAACTCCGTCATGGCGCGGGGCGACACGGTGATCGCCAACTCCAACTTCACCGCCAGCCACATCCGCAAGGAGCACCCGTGGGCGGCGGATCGCATCGTCACCATCCATCGCGGCGTCGATGTTGCCCGCTTCTCGCCAGACGCCGTCTCCCCCGAGCGCCGCAATGCGCTCATCACCGACTGGAATCTGCCGGAGGACGGCGCCGTTCTCATCCTCCTCCCGGCCCGTCTCACGGCCTGGAAGGGCCACCGCGACGCCATCAACGCCGCCGCCCGCCTCAAGCAGCAGGGCCTGTCCGGCTGGCGCATGCTCTTCGTCGGCGATCATCAGGGCCGTGATGGCTATCTGCAGGAACTCAGGCAGATGATCGCCGCCGCGGATCTCGGGGCCGAGGTCCGGATTGTCGGCCACTGTGCGGACATGCCGGCCGCCCTCGCCCTCGCCGACATCGTCATTGCGCCCTCGAACCAGCCTGAAGCCTTTGGCCGCGTCGCCGCCGAGGCCGGCGCCATGGGTCTTCCCGCCATCGGCTCCAGCATCGGCGCCCAGCAGGAAATCATCGCCTCGGGCGAAACCGGACTGATCGTTTCGCCCGGCGACTCAACTGCCCTCGCCGCCGGCATCTCAGACCTTCTGGCCCGCGGTCAGTCGGGCCTGGCCGCCATGGGAGCGGCTGCCCGCGCGCGGGTACTCGCAAGGTTCACAACATCTGCGCTTCAGAAGGCCACGCTGTCGGTCTATGAGGAACTGATAGGTCAGGTGAAATGAGCGCGCCCGAGTCATACACGCCCCCCCCCAACCCCGGCGACACGCTGCGCCGGGTGCTGGTCATCAAGCTTGGCGCCTTGGGTGATTTCATCCAGGCGCTGGGGGCAATGCGCGTTGTCCGCGCAACACACCCCTCCGCCCGCATAACCCTCCTCACCACCGAGCCCTTCGAAGCCTTCGCCAAGGCCTGTCCGTATTTCGATATCGTCGAAAGCGATGGCCGCCCGCGCGACATCAAGGGCCGGACCGACCTGATCCGCCGCCTGCGCGCCGCCAATTACGACATGGTCTACGATTTCCAGAACAATGACCGTACGTCGCAGTATTTCATCGGCCTGACGGGCAAGAAGCCGCTCTGGTCGGGCGCCGCCAAGGGAGCGTCGCACCAGCACGTGAACCCTGATCGCGCCGAGATGCACAATTTCGACCGCATGGCCGAACAGCTCCTCCACGCCGGTCTCGGGCCGAAACCGCCGGGCGATCCCACCGGCTGGGTCATCGGCCAGGACGTGCTGCCGTCGCTCGACTGGATCCGTCCGGCCTTCCGCGACCCGCCGCGCTTCCAGCCTGCCTTTTTCGGTCTCAACGGGCCTTACGTCCTGCTGATTCCGGGCTCGTCAGCCGACCACCCCGAAAAACGCTGGCCGATTGACCGTTTCCTCAAGCTGGCGACCTGGTTCGCTGATGGCGGGTTCACCCCCGTGGTCATTGGCGGCAAGGACGAGGGCGACATCGGGGCTCAGATCAATCGCAAGGAACCCCG
Source organism: bacterium (assembly GCA_030824255.1). Taxonomy (GTDB): domain Bacteria; phylum Pseudomonadota; class Alphaproteobacteria; order Caulobacterales; family Hyphomonadaceae; genus UBA7672. The sequence goes on along the minus strand of JAVBYB010000166.1, from coordinate 1,453 downwards.
ATCAAGGAACCTTGTTGGCCGGACCGACCTGTTTCAACTCGCCGTTCTGGCTGAACGCGCGACCCTCGCGATTGGCGGGGATACAGGCCCCATGCACATGGCCGCAGCGTCCCGCGCGCCGGGCGTCTGCCTGTTCGCCCAGGAGTGGACCAAAGAGATGGCCCGCGACATTCATACCGTGTGGAGCCCGAAAACACGCCTCGGCCGAGCCGCACCTCGAGGCGGGCCGATGATGATCCTCCACGCCCCGTCGCTCGACGCCCTCAGCCTGTATGACGTCCAGCAGGCGGCTTTCCGCCTCGGCGTCCTGCCCGCTGCGATGGCTCCGTTGCCGCCAAAACCGACCGAACCAAGCCCGGAAACGGCCCCGGCCGAGGGCGCGGACGTGACAGAACAGCCAGAAAAATCAGCCGCAACGCAGCCGCAGGGCTCTAATTCTTGAACTTTTCCGCATTAGGCGGCATATTTAGCCGATCAAAGCCATCAGGGAGTCTACCATCGCTCAGCGTCCACAAGCGGCCCAGTCGCCAAAGAAGGAAGGTCCGCAGATCAACGAGGACATTCGCGCGCCGCGCGTCCTCCTGATTGACGAAAAAGGCGAGAAGCAGGGCGAGATGCCGCTCGAAGCCGCGCTCGATGCGGCCAAGGAAGCCGGCCTCGACCTCGTGATGGTTGCCCCCGACAACGAACCCCCGGTCGTCAAGATTTCTGACTACGGCAAGCAGCGCTTTGCCGAGCAGAAGAAAAAAGCCGAAGCGCGGAAGAAGCAGAAGTCCGCGGACCTCAAAGAGATCAAGCTTCGTCCAAACATCGACAAGCACGATTACGAAGTGAAGGGCCGCTCGATCCGTCGCTTCTTCGAGGAAGGCGACAAGGTGAAGATCACCATGCGCTTCCGCGGCCGTGAAATGGCGCACCAGAACATCGGCATGGAATTGCTGATCAAGGTGAAGGCTGAATTCGCGGACATTGCGAAGGTCGAGTCCGAGCCGCGCCTCGAAGGTCGGCAAATGGTCATGGTGCTCTCGCCGCGCTAAGCGGCGGGCACCGGTCTACACCAAAAGGAAGCAGGTCGATGCTGAAGCGAAGACCTGTCGCGATTACCGGGGCCGCATCTGCGGCCCTGGTTCTTTTTGCGGCTTGCGCGGCCACCGAGGCAACGCCGGCCGCAGGCCCATCTGCAGGCAAGGTGTCACTCGAAACACCTCCCTACCGGGGGGACGCGCCCTCGGCTGCGCCGCCATCGACAACTGCGCCGACCGTCGCGGCGCCGTCCGAAAGGCCGACGTTCGAAACCGTCGCGGCGCAGTTCGATCCAAGCCGTCAGCATTTCGTCTGGGTGCTTCCGCCAGGAATCCACGGAAAGGCGCCGTGGGATCTTGCCGCCGTGGTGAAACTGCGCGGTGAGCCGCGGTTCGAAACCACGTTATCCCTCAAGGCTGAGTTGCTGACG
>JAVBYB010000377.1 GCA_030824255.1 bacterium | reverse complement strand
GCGCGGAGCTTCCATGGTGCGCGACGGAGATTCCGTCAGCGTCGCAGCGCAGTAGCGCCAACAGGGGGCGGGGATGAAAGCCTTTACGCGCTTCTTCGTGGACAGGTGGCAGTTCACGCTGATCTTGTTCATTCTGCTGTTCGGCCTCGGCGTCCAGTCCGTGATGTCGATCCCGAAATCGGAAGACCCGATCGTTTCCTTTCCGGGCGTGGGCGTGTTCGTCGTGCTGCCGGGGGCGGACGCCGAGCAGATGGAGCGGGTGGTTGCGATCCCCATCGAAACGGCGCTCAACGGTCTTGAGGATGTCGATGAAATCCAGTCGACCAGCCAGGCGGGCCTCGCCTCGATCGGCGTGTCTTTCGAATATGGCTCCGATCCCGAGAAGAAATACGACGAGGTTGTGCGAGAGCTGAATGTGATCCGCGCCAGCCTGCCGGAAGGCATCACGCTGCTGCGCGCCAATCGGCAGAACCCGGCGCAGACCAATATCGTGCAGATGGCGCTGGTGTCCGAGACAGCCTCCTACCGGCGCATGGAAGCCTATGCGCGCGAGCTGCGTGATGCGGTTGAGCGGGCGAATGGCATACAGCAGTCTGAAATCTGGGGCGTACCCGCCTCGGAAGTCCGCATCACCCCGGACATGGACAAGCTGGCTGCGTTCCGCATCCCGCTGACCGCCGTGTCCGAGGCTGTCCAGCGCGAAGGCGCGGACGTGCCGATCGGCTCTGTCGAGACCAGCGGGCGCCGCTTCAATGTGGAGGCGACGGGGCCGTTCGACAGCCTTGAAGAAATCCGTGACATCGTCCTGCGCAGCGATGGCGTCAGCGCCGTCACGCTCGGCGACGTGGCGCAGGTCGAATGGACCAATGACGAGCAGGTGGTGCGCACTCGCTACAATGGCAAGCGCGCCCTCTTTGTGACTGCGCGGGCAAAACTCGGCGCGACCATCTTCGACGTCATGGACAATGTGCGATTTCAGGTCGACAAGTTCGCCCCGCGTCTGCCGCCGGAGATCATCCTCGAGCGCGGCTTCGACCAGTCCGAGACGGTGTCGCATCGCCTGTCGTCGCTCGGGCGCGATTTTGCGATCGCCATCGCACTTGTGTTGCTGACGTTGCTGCCGCTCGGCTTCCGGGCGTCGCTGGTGGTCATGGTGTCGATCCCGGCTTCGTTTGCGATCGGCGTCATTGCGCTCGACATCATGGGTTATTCGCTGAACCAACTGTCGATCGCGGGCTTCGTGCTGGCGCTGGGTCTGCTGGTGGATGACTCCATCGTGGTGACCGAGAATATCGCGCGTCACCTGCGCGGAGGCCTAAGTCCACGCGATGCGGCGATCTCTGGCGTAGAGGAGATCAACGTGGCGGTGCTGGGCTGTACCGCGACGCTGCTGCTCGCCTTCCTGCCGCTGCTCAACTTGCCGGAAGCGGCGGGCGATTTCACGCGATCCCTGCCGATGGCGGTGGTCTGCACAATTGCGGCCTCGCTGTTCGTGGCGTTGACCGTGATCCCCTTCCTCGCCAGCCGCATGCTGCCGAAGCACAATCATTCGAACGTCTTCCTCGACGTGGTGATGGGCGCGATCCATGCGGTCTATCGCCCGATCCTGAAAGTGGCGCTGGGCTTCCCGCGCATCACCGTGATTGCGGGCCTTGCGCTGTTCGCGGCGACGCTGACGCTGGTGCCGAAGCTGGGCTTCAGCCTGTTCCCGGAAAATGACAGCCCGTACTTCATGGTCGAGGTCGAGTTGCCACAGGGCGTTTCGGTGGAAGAGACCGACCGCGCGGTGATGTATGCCGACGAGGCGCTGGCGAAATACGACAATATCTCGTGGCGCTTCGCAAACTCCGGCCGCGGCAACCCGCAGGTCTATTACAACGAACAGCCCAACGAACAGGCGAGCAATGTCGGCGGAATCTATGCGCGCGTCGATCATTGGGAGTCCAAGGAAGGCAATGCGCAGCTGGAAGAACTGCGCGCAGAGCTGGCGAAGTATCCGGGCGTGCGTTTCAACGTGAAGCGGTTTCTCAACGGGCCGCCGATCGAGGCGCCGATCGCGATCCGCATCCAGGGCGCGGACATCGAGGTGCTGAGCGAGATTGCGGGGCAGGTGGAGCGTGCGATGGGCAGCGCTACAGGCATTCGCAACATCACCAACCCGCTGGCCGAGCGCCTGCTTGACCTGGACCTGAACATCGACACCGAGGCGGCCGCCCTGCGCGGTATTCCGGCGGGCGCGATGGACCAGACGTTGCGCATCGCCATTGGCGGCGCGCGCGTGGCGCTGTTCCGCGATCCGGTCGGGGATGCCTATCCGGTCGTGATCCGCGCGCCGCGCGCGGAGCGGATGAGCATTGGCGATCTCGAGAAACTGTACATCTGGACCGGCGATGGGTCGGCCGCCCCGCTGTCCGAGTTTGCGGAGCCGAGCATTTCCTCCGGCCCGGCGCGGATCAGCCGGTATCAGCGCGAGCGCACTGTGACGGTCACAGCCTATACGCTGCCGGGGCATCTGGCGGGCGATGTGACCACCAATGTCGAGGCGAAGCTGGCGGGCGTGACCTTGCCGGCGGGCTATTCGTGGAGCATTGGCGGCGAGGCCGAGGCGCAATCCGAGAGCTTTGGCGGCATGGCGCCGGCCATGCTGATCGCCATGTTCGGCGTGATGGCCGTGCTCTTGCTGGAATTCGGCTCGTTCGCGACGGCGGCGGTGGTGGCGTTCGTCATCCCGTTCGGCATCATGGGCGGACTGATCGCGCTCTATCTCGGAGGGCAGTCGCTGTCCTACACCTCGATCATCGGCTTCATTGCGCTGGTCGGCATCGAGATCAAGAACTCTATCCTGCTGGTGGAGTTCGCGAACCAGGAGCGGGCGCGGGGGACGCCGTTGCGGGAGGCGATCGAGAAGGCGGGAGAGGTTCGCTTTCTGCCGGTGCTGCTGACTTCCCTTACGGCCATCGGTGGTCTGACGCCGCTTGTTCTCGAGAACTCGCCGCTCTATTCGCCGCTGGCGATGGTAATCATCGGGGGCCTCATCTCGTCCACGCTCATCGCGCGGATCGTGACGCCGCCCATGTATCTCCTGCTGGCGCCGAAGGACCGGAAGGCCGAGCCGTCGCCGGAGGCTGTTGCGGTTCCCGCCGAGTAGGTGGAACACTCTCCGGGAGGAAACGCCGGAGAGCGCATCGTGGATTTCAACCTGCCGCATTTTGGTTTGCCTGGGGGCCTCGTCGATTATCTCGCCGAGCTGGATCGCTTCATCGAAGCGGAGATCAGGCCGCTGGAAGAAGCGGACGACAATATCCGCTTCTTCGACCATCGCCGCGAGCATGCGCGAACGGACTGGGACGCGGGTGGCCTGCCGCGACATGAGTGGGAAGACCTGCTGAGACAGGCGCG
>JAVBYB010000076.1 GCA_030824255.1 bacterium | reverse complement strand
CGCAGGCCATCGCCCGTCTTCACGATGAATGGCACAGGTGCGTAGGGCGCGAGCGCTTCGGAAAGAACCGTGGGGCCGGAGCCGGGGCCGCCGCCGCCATGGGGCGTGGAGAACGTCTTGTGCAGGTTGATGTGCATCGCATCGACGCCGAGATCGCCGGGGCGAACGCGGCCGACGATGGCGTTGAAGTTCGCGCCGTCGCAGTAGAAGTAACCGCCAGCCGCATGGATCAGGTCGGCGATTTCCTTGATGTCGCGCTCGAACAGGCCGCAGGTGTTGGGGTTGGTCAGCATGATGCCGGCGACGTCGGAGCTATCGATCAGCTTGGACTTCAGGTCTTCCATGTCGACGCGGCCATCCGGGCTGGCGCCGATCTCGTCGCAGGTGAAGCCGCATTGGGCGGCGGTGGCGGGGTTGGTGCCGTGGGCCGATTCCGGGACGAGCACGCGCTTGCGCTTGTCGCCTTCGCCGCGCGCGATCAGGGCGGCGCGGATCGCCAGCATGCCGGCGAGTTCGCCATGGGCGCCAGCTTTCGGTGTCATCGCGACGGCCGGCATGTTGGTGAGCCTCATCAGCCAGTCGGCGAGCTCCTCGATGACTTCGAGCGCGCCCTGCACGGTGGATTGCGGCTGCATCGGGTGAACGTCGGAGAAGCCGGGCAGGCGCGCCATCTTCTCGTTGAGGCGCGGGTTATGTTTCATCGTGCACGAGCCGAGCGGGAAGACGCCAAGATCGATGGCGTAGTTGCGTTGGCTGAGGCGCACATAGTGGCGCACGGCTTCCGGCTCGGTGAGGCCGGGGAGGCCGGTGGGTGCCGAGCGCGTGACGCCGCCGAGGCGGGACTTCGTACCTTTGGGTTTCGCAAGATCGACGCCGGTCTTGTCGGTCGAGCCGATCTCGAAGATCAGCCCTTCGGCCTGCAGCAGGCCCTGCGAGCCTGAGACGGTATGGGTGGGCGTAGCACCGTCAACGGCGCTGATCGCGGTGGGGCGGCCGGTGGAGTTCATGGTCATTAGAGCACCTGCGCGAGAGCAGCGGCGTAAGCCTTGATGTCGGATTGCGTGCAGCACTCGGTGGCCGCCGCGACGATGACGTTGTCCATGCCGGAGCCGGGAAACAGCCGCGAGGCGCGGACGCCGCCGATGACGTCTTGTTTCTCAAGGGCGGCGAGGACCTGGTCGGCGGGCTTTGGCGTCTCGAAGGCGATCTCGTTGAAATAGCGGGGTGTCAGCACTTTCACGCCCTTCACGGCGGCGAGTGCGTCTGCGAGGTCGCACGCGGCCTCGTGATTCAGAGTGGCAAGATGCGTGAGGCCCTTGTCGCCCAGCAGCGTCATGTGCGCGGTGAAGGCCAGCATGCACAGGCCCGAGTTGGTGCAGATGTTGGACGTGGCCTTGTCGCGGCGGATGTGCTGCTCGCGCGTTGAGAGCGTCAGCACGAAGCCGCGCTTGCCATCGGCGTCCAGCGTTTCGCCGCAGAGGCGACCTGGCATCTGGCGCATGAATTTCGACTTGCAGGTGAAGAGGCCGACATAGGGGCCGCCGAAGCCGAGCGGCACGCCGATGGACTGGCCTTCACCGACCGCAATGTCCGCGCCCATTTCGCCCGGGGTCTTCACAATACCGAGCGAGACGACTTCGGTGAAGACAGTAACCAGCAGCGCGCCCTTTGCGTGGGCTGCGTCGCCAACCGGCGTGAGGTCCGTCACCGTGCCGAACACGTTGGGCGACTGGCCGATGACGCAAGCGACGGTGTCGTCGACGGCGCCCGAGAGTTCAAGCTCGCCATCAACGGCGGGCGCAAGCTGGATGACCTTGATGCCGGCGGCCTCGCAGAGCGTGCGGGTGGTGTCGGCATAGTGCGGATGCAAGCCGCCCGACATGACGACCGTATTACGCTTCGTGACGCGGCAGGCCATCACGGCGGCCTCGGCGCAAGCGGTGGAGCCGTCATACATCGAGGCGTTGGCGACTTCCATGCCGGTGAGCGCGCACACCTGCGTCTGGAATTCGAACATCGCCTGCAGCGTGCCCTGCGCGATCTCGGGCTGGTAGGGCGTGTAGCTGGTGAGGAATTCAGAACGCTGGATGATGTGATCCACGCTGGCCGGGATGTGGTGCTTGTAGGCGCCGCAGCCGACGAAGAAGGGTCCGTCGGACGCCGCGCGGTTCTTCTTCGACAGCTTCGTCATGTGACGCTCGACCTCGAGCTCGCCAGAATGATTGGGCAGGTTGGGCACGGGGCCCTTGAGGCGTGCGCTCACGGGCACGTCGCCGTAGAAATCCTCCACCGACTTCGCGCCGGTGGTCTTGAGCATCTCCGCGCGGTCATCCGCGGTGAGGGGGAGGTAGCGCATCAGATTACCTTCTTCGTCATTTCGGCCGCGAGTTGGCGCGCGGCATGATCTGTGGAGTGCTGGAAGCCGTTGAGAACGCCCGTGCGGTCGCCCTCCGGCCGGTTCTGGGAAAGCTTGGCGATGCCGTCCATGGCGTCGATCTTCAGGCGGACGCCGGTAATCGCGTTGAGCATTCGCGCAATGTAGTCGTCCGGCGCATCCGTGACTTTCCATGGAACGGCGGCGGGCTGTTCCATCATGTCGGTGATACGGGCAACCTGGTCGCGCAAGGCATCGGCGTCGCTGAAAGTTTCCAGTACGCCGGAGACGTGGACCGCCATGTAGTTCCAGGTGGGCACGACTTTGCCGTGCTCGCGCTTCGACAGGTAAAGCGAGGGCGTGACGTAGGCATCGGCGCCGCTGAAGATGGCGAGCGCGCGGACAGGCGTCGTTGCGACGGCGGCCAACGGATTGCCGCGCGCGACGTGGCCTTCAAGTGAGACAATGGCGCCGGCATCATCCCGCTGCAGGATCATCGGTATATGGGCCGCCAACGGGCCCGCTTCGCCGGAGACGATCAGGGTTGCGAAATGGCGCGCCGCAATGAGGCTGGCCATCTCTTCCCTGTCGTCCATGCGGAAAGCGGGCTGGGTATACATCGCGGGTCTTTACTGGTTTGCGCAGAAAGCGTCGTAGGCGGCCTTGTCCATGAGGCCGTCGAGCTGGCCCTTGTCGGCGAGCTTGATCTTCACGAACCAGCCAGCGCCTTCCGGGTCCTCGTTGACCTTGGCGGGCTCGTCCACGATGGCGGCATTGCCTTCAACGATCTCGCCGTTCACCGGGGCGTAGACGTCGGATGCGGCTTTCACCGATTCAACGACGGCCATGTCGGCGTCTTTCTTAACCTGCTTGCCGGCATCGGGCAGCTCGACAAACACGACGTCGCCCAGTTTTTCGGCGGCGAACTTCGTGATGCCAACCGTGCCGACGTCGCCCTCGACGCTGATCCACTCGTGTTCACTGGTGTAATACGTCGTCATCTCACCCTCTTTATCTGGTCTGATCAGCGTTTGTATTTGGCGGGAACGAAAGGCAGCGTGGCGACTTCGGCGTCCAGCTGCTTGCCGCGCACCAGCAGCTTCAGCGGCGTGCCGGCCTTGGCATAGCTGGTGTCGACATAGCCCTGCGCGACCGGGCCGTTCACCGTGGGGCCAAAGCCCCCGGATGTGATGACGCCGATTGTCTCGCCGTCGATGTTCTGGATTTCCGTGCCCTCGCGTGCGGGCGCACGTCCGAGCGGCTTGATGCCGACGCGCTTGGACGGCACGCCGTCCTTCAATTCGCCGAGGATGCGCTGGGCGCCGGGAAAATCCCCGCGCTCGCGACGCGGTCTGGAGATCATCCAGGACAGTGAAGCGGCAACGGGCGTTTTCGAGGCGTCGATATCGTGCCCGTAGAGGCACATGCCGCCCTCAAGACGGAGACTGTCGCGCGCGCCCAAGCCGATAGGCTTCACGCGTTCATCCTCCAGCAGGCGGTTGGCGAAGGCTTCGCCATGCTCGGCGGGGACCAGAATCTCAAAGCCGTCTTCGCCGGTATAGCCGCACCGCGTGGCGACGACGTCGCCGAAAGCTGTGCCGTTCAGTTTCACGAACGTCATGAAGGTGAGGCCGACCGCTTCCGGGAAGATGCCAGCGATTACGGCTTCGGCTTCAGGTCCCTGAATCGCGACAAGCGCGCGATCATCGGCGCGATGGAGCGTCGCCTCGCCGCCGGCCGCATTCTGGATCACGGCGAAGTCGTTGTCCTTCGTGCCCGCGTTCACGACGATGTAGAGGCCGCCCTGCATCGCCGGATCGGATGGACGGCCGATCATCAGGTCATCGATAATGCCGCCATCCGCGTTGAGCAGGACGGTGAGCTGAATCTTGCCGGGCGCAAGGCCGGCGATGTCGGAGGGGACGAGCTTCTCGACCAGCGCGGAAACCTTGCGGTGGGCTTCGTCGCCCCCGCCCAGTTGGGGGAGGGTGAGGAAGCTGGGGCCCATGTGGGAAACATCGAACAGGCCTGCGTGGGCGCGGGTCCAGTTGTGCTCGGCCATGATGCCGTCAGCGTACTGGATCGGCATGTCATAGCCGCCGAACTCGGCCATGCGCGCGCCAAGCCGCAAATGCATTGCGTGCAGCGGGGTTTTCTTCAGGGGGATAGTCGATACGTCCGCCATAACCACTCCAACAGCTGCGCAGCACCGCGTTTTCGCGATTGCGCCCCCGCTGTCGGATGTGCCTGAGAGATTCACGCACACCAGTCCGTAGACCAGGCGTCGCTTACTCCGTCGGCGGCGGAACCAAATCCGCGCTTTCCAGCGTTGTCGTCACTCCCGCGGCCCTTTTGCCTGAGCGTTTCCGGGGCGGTTGCGCCTTCGGCGGCTGCTAATGGTTGCAGCTCTCTCCCGCGGGGATCGATCGACCTGTCCGCCGGGGCGCGCCTCACGGCTGGCCCAGACGTCGGGAGCATCTGCCCTTACCGCCATGGAGGCGTCAATGGCGCGGGTGCGCGCGGTCCGAATTTGCCAGTGGATGGCGCGGATTTCGGGCAAAAACCGGTCAGGCGGCCCGTATGCGGCCCAGACGCTTGTCGACGACCTTCTTGAGGCCCCCGATAAGCTTCTCGCGCTCAAGATGATGCTCGCCGGTCAGCACGCCAAGCGTATGCATCGCGTCGATGTGCGTCGTCAGCACTTCCGGGTCCGGCGTTCCGGTGGCGCCGATGGCCGATATGTAGCGGCCCAGCGACCGGGCGGCTTCGCCCATCATGTGGTCCTTGACCTCATCGGCTTTCAGTTCGGCTTCCTTCACGGCGTAGAAGATCTCGCGAAGCTTGCGGCGATCGCCCGGTGTGAGGCCGACAGACAGTTCGCTGATCTTCTTGACGCAGGCGCGTACGGCGACGCGGTTGGGCTCCTGTTCCCATGGCGCCACGTTCTGCGGATCGCCCACGGGGTCCACAAAGCGGCGCATCGGCCCGTTGTACTCATCGATCATGCGGCGACGGCGGCACGGGCCGACATAGACGGCGCAGTCGATGAACTCACGCGGGCGCTCCAGCACCGACTTCACGCGGACCAGGACAGCCTGCGACGAGAACGGGCGTGCGAGCATTTCGTCAACGCCGCTCTGTTGCGCGGCGTCGAGAAACGCCTTCGTCGGCGTGTCGGTCATGACGATGATAGAGGTCTGGCGGGAAACTTCCCGATAGCCGTCGCGGATCAAGCGGGTGAATTCGAGGCCCGAGAGGCCGGGGATACGCGAGGCAGTGATGACCACGCGCGGCTGCAGCTCAACCGTGCGCTCGAGTAGTTCCTTGCCGTCACGTACGGTGTTGATCATGAAATAGTTCGCAGCGCGCAGGACTTCGCCAAGCATGTTGCGTGAATGCGGATCCGAATCCGCAATCAGGAAAGTTGGTGGCGCATTCCGGCTCGACATAGTTGCCTTCACCCCTGAGACGATGATCCTTCCTACAGAAACAGGGTTAAAGTCCCGCCCGCACCGACGTCGGAAAGTCGCGAGAGCCGATACATGACTCGTTAAGAAACGCGGGCCGGCTCCGCGAAACAGTTGCTACAACGCCTTTAGCCACGGCAGCAGGATGGCGTTCACCTCGGCCGGCTTTTCCTGCTGGGTCCAGTGTCCGCAGCCGGGGATGACGTGCGGGCCGGACAGGTTGGGGACGGCTTCACGCATTTTACCTTCATAGTCGCGGCCGAACATCCTGGTCGCCATGTCCTTCTCGCCGGTGATGAAGAGGGCAGGCTGCTCGATCTTCCGTTCGGCGAAGCGCGACAGGTAGGCGAAGTCACGATGGAAGTTGCGATAGCGGTTGAAGGGGCCGCGGAAGCCGGAGCGTTCGAATTCGTTCACGTAGTAATCGATGTCCGCATCGTTGAGCCAGGCGGGGAATGTCTCGGGGTTGACGAGGCGATGCAGCAGGCCGTCGCCATGCTTCTTGTCGAGCGGCCACGTGCCCGGAGGCGCATCGCCCGAGATCGAGTAGTAAAGCTTGCGCAGTGTGTCGCGGACGTCGGCTTCGGCTTCGGCTTCGACGTCGCCTTCGTCTTGAATGCGTATCTGGTAGAAGAACAGGCCATTCTCGGTGAACAGCTTGCGCGCGATGTCGATGAACGGCGCCTTGCCCTGTCCAAGATAGGGGATGGCCATGGCGGCGACGGCGGTGAACCTGTCCGGATCGATCAGGGCTGTATTCCAGACGATCGGCGCCCCCCAGTCATGCCCGATCAGGATGGCCTTGCCGCCGCCCAGCGCATCGGCCACCGCCTGGTTGTCCCGTACGATGGATTCCATGTCGTAGGCTTCGACGGCGTGCGGCTTGCCGGAGCCGCCATAACCACGCACGTCGATGGCGGCCGCGGTGAACCCCATGTCGGCAATCGGGCCCATCTGGTGGCGCCAGGAATACCAGCTCTCCGGCCAGCCATGGACCATCAGCACCAACGGCCCTGAGCCCTGGACAGCTACGCGGATGGACTGGTCTCCGGACTGGACGTGGCGGAACTCATGGGCCATATAAGGGGCTCCTTTGGCGACCGTATGTATCGGTTGCGCTATGCGGACAAAGCCGGACCCTGTCTGGGCCGTCCGCACCTTAACCAAGCCGGCGCGTGGGCCAAGGCGGAATCCGCCTTCCCGGAGCGAGCCGGTCTAAAGGAAGCGCACCGTTTGCGGCATGGGCACCCCCACCGTTGGCGATACGCGCGAAGGAGGAAACCCAATGATCCTCACCATGATGAAGGGCAAGCTGCATCGCGCGGCCGTCACCCAATGTGACCTTCACTATGAAGGCTCCTGTTCGATCGACATCGATCTGCTGGAAGCCTCCAATATCCTTCCGCATGAGCGCGTGGATATCTGGAATGTCACCAACGGCGCGCGTATTTCGACTTACGCAATCGAAGCGCCGCGCGGATCGAAAACCATTGGCATCAACGGCGCTGCCGCCCGCTACTTCCAGACGGGTGACCGCGTGATTATCGCAGCCTTCGCCCAGATGGACGAAGCCGAGGCGAAGCAATGGGCGCCGAGCGTTGTGCGCCTCAATGACCGCAACGAAGTCGTCACGGGAATTGTCTGAAATAACGAGCTTCCTCCCCAGAAGCCGGAACGCCGCCCGCGAAGAACGGGCGGCGTTTTCTTTCGGCTGAGCAGAAACGCCGCTCACTTGCGCAAGCGGCGTCCAGTCCGTCGGAGGACTCTGGCTTACTTCGTCAGTTCGAAAACGACGTTGACGGTCTGCACCAGTGAGACTTCGCCTGCGGCGATAGGGGTAGATTCAGCGGCCATGTCCTGCATGCGCATCATGACCGGCATGGGCGGCTGCGGGTAGAACTCCTGCTCGCTGATGGTGACGATGCGCTTCACCTTGTAACCGACAGCCTGGGCATAGAGTTCGGCCTTGGCGGCGGCGTCCTTGATCGCCTCGATGCGGGCGTCGTTCTGGTGCTTCTCGGGCTGGTCAACGGCGAAGGAGATGCCGTTGATCGTGTTGCCGCCGCCCTTCACCACGGCGTCGAGCGTCTTGCCGAGGTTCTTCAGGTCGCGGACCTTGATATTGATCGAGTTCGTCGCCTGATAGCCAGTGAGGCGTGGGCGGGCGTTGTTCGGATACTCATAGACCGGGTTGAGCGAGATCGCGCCGGTTTGCATATCACGGTCGGCAAGGCCGGCGGCTTTCACGGCGGCGAACACGCCGTTCATTTGCGCGGCCTGTTGCTGCATGGCGTCGGCGGCGGTCTTTGCTTCGACGGAAACGCCAACACTGATGTTGGCGACGTCCGGCGCCTGCTCGATCGCGCCGCGGCCCGAAAGCGTGATTGTGGTTTCAGGCTGGATCGCGCTCATCGGAGGCATGGTGTGGTTTCCCGGGGAAGGAGGCTGCGCCACGGCCATAGGCGTCGCACAGCCGGCAATTATCGTGGCAGCCAGCAAGGCGGGGGCAAGGCGTTTCATCTCGTTTGACCTTTCCTGGTCGTTGATGCGTCCGGCTTATGGGAGGCTTATATCGGACGTGTGACGCACATCTGCCCTCAAATGGGGCGTGTCTATGGCGCGGCAAGCACGAAGGAATGGCGCCGTATGGCCGTCTGGCGTTGAGGGGGCGTGTGTTGCCGCTACGCCATCAACTGGTTCATCTGCAGTTCATCAGGATCGCGCTCGACGCGAAAGATATGCCGACCATGCCAAGCGTGATCGCCATGATGCGAGCGACGTTGCGGTCAAGCCGGTAAGCGCGCTAGCGATTCAGCCGGCTAGGATTGCGCCCATCGCAAGTATTTCGATCAACAGGCAACCCAGCAAAAGCGCGACGCCCTACCAGGTAAGGGTGTGCCATGCACGCCTCTTCTCGCCAGGTGCTTCCAGCGCCTGTGTCATCATCACTATGCCGGCAAACGACAGGATATGAAGGTCGATCACCGGTGTAGCGCGGGGTTATCGCAAGCTGGCGAAGACAAGCGTGCATGAAGGCCAAAACGCCGTCTGCAACCGCGCCATAGCCAACCACGACCTGATCGATTTCGGGCGCTGACCGCAGGGCAACCGCCCAGTGATCAGGCTGATCACTGACGTGACGCGTAGCGCGATGTCGACCATGTAAAGCCGGTGTTCGTCGCAAGGCGGGCAGCGTCAGCGGTCGACGTAACTCTATGATTTTATAAATGAAATCTGCTTGCCGCATGTTTTATGAGCATACAGCAAACTTTAACAGGTTTCAGGCAAATTCTAACTGAATTCACTGTCCGTCTGGTCGACTTGGGCAGCTGCCTCGAGGGGAAAATCTGTGCGCGAGCGGTCTATCAATTCGATGGTCGTAAAGGCTGGCGGGTTCGTGCTGGGAAGCGCGATCCTCGCGGGGGCCGTGGGCGGCGGCGCTATCTGGGTGCTGAACCAGCAGATCGCCGAGAACAATCAGGTCAGCAACGTCCTGCGCAATCACCTCGAGTCCGACATGATGCACGATGCGCTGCGCTCGGACGTGCTGGCGGCGCTGGCGTCTTATGATCCCGCCTACAATATCGCGATCCGGGACGTGAAGGCAGACCTGGCAGACCATTCCACGCATTTCCGCGAGATGATCGAAAGCAATACGGCGCTGACGACTGGCAACGAACTGGGCGGAGTGATCGCCGCAGTGAAGCCGTCGCTGCAAGCCTATATCGACACGGCAATGTCGCTGATCGAAACTGCTGAAACGGATCATGCGGCAGCGCTGGCGATGCTGCCGGATTTTCTTGAGCGGTTCAGTGAACTTGAAGACGCTATGGCAAAGGCGTCCGACGAGATCGCGGCGGCTGCTGACGGCACCGTTGCTGAAGCGAACACGATCGGCACTTTCGCGCTGTATGCCATGCTGGCGGCGGGACTGCTGGCTGTCGGCGCTGTCCTGATGATCATGATGGCCGCGCGCCGACGCATTGTGCGGCCGATCGTTGACCTGACAACGGCCATGGACAAGCTTGCAGGCGGCGACACAAACGTTCAGGCGCCGCACCGCGATCGCGATGACGAGATTGGCCGCATGGCCGGCGCGCTCACCAAGTTCCGTGAGAACGCGATCAACCGCATTGCCCTCGAGGCCGCCCAGCGCGAGCAGGAAGATGAGCGCGCAGAGCGCAGCCGCAAGGTTGAGGCTATGGCGTCAGCCTTCGGCGACCAGCTCGCCGCAAACCTGTCTACGCTGCGCGAATCGTCCTCGCGCCTCATGACCGACGCGGCTTCGCTGGAGAATGTCTGCGAAGAAGCCAACGAAAGCGCGCGTAACGCAATCGACGCGACAGCCGGCGCCAACTCGAACGTCCAGACCATAGCGGCCGCAACCACCGAGCTCAGCGCATCAATCCAGGAGATTGCGACGCGGATGTCTGAATCGGCGCGTTCCGCCGAGCAGGCTTCGTCCAAGGGCGCCGCGGCCGGCGCCACCGCGCAAGAGCTGGCCAATGCTGCACGGGGTATCGACGAGATTGTCTCGTTGATCGGCAATGTCGCCGAGCAGACCAACCTCCTCGCGCTCAACGCCACCATCGAGGCGGCGCGCGCCGGCGAGATGGGCCGTGGCTTCGCCGTGGTCGCCAGCGAGGTAAAGGGCCTTGCAAGCCAGACATCACGCGCGACAGAAGACGTCTCGCGCCGCATCGCCGAAATCCAGGGCATCAGCACGCGCTCCACGGAGCAGGTGAACCAGATGGTGCATCTGATCGAGCAGATGAAGCAGTTGAGCGTCGCTGTGGCCGCTGCCGCAGAAGAGCAGAGCGCCGCGACCAACAACATTGCAGAAAACGTCAACTCCGCCGCCGACCGTTCGGACGAGGCGCGCAATAGCGTCGCCGCCATGAGCAGCGTGACGGCCAAGACGCGCGAAGCGACGGACTCCGTTCAGGCCAGCGCGCGCTCCGTCGAGGAACTGGCGCACAATCTCAACATCATCGCGCGCGACTTCCTGTCGAAAATCAAGGCCGCCTGATCGGCTTTTCAGAAGCAAAGACATCAAGGGGCTTCCGAAAGGGAGCCCCTTTTGATTTGCGTGCGCCGCTGCGCATTAGCTGTTCCCTAACGATGCCTGCAAGCGGGTTAAGGTAGCCGCACGGTTTACCAAGCCGCTCTGCGCGAGGCGTTATTCCGAACCTGATATCAAGCTGACATTGGCCATCTCTCCAATGGAAGCAGAATGCTCTCGACCTTCTTCATGCGCACGACCTTTCTCACAGCCGCTGCGGCTTCGGCCCTGATGCTGAGCCCCGCCGCCTTCGCTCAGGCGGATGCTGCTGAAAGCAATGTCAGCCAGCAGGGCGTCGTAGAACTTACCTTCGACCACGCTGAATCAGGTCCCGACGTTGTGGCGGCGACGATCGAATACGGCGCTACCGTTCGCGTCGCCGAAGGCTGGACCGTACAGATGGATGCGGTGCTGGAGCAGGTCGAGGATGTGGCCGGAGACGCCGTGTTCGACGGGCATGATGCGTTCGTCGAAACACTATCTGTCCAATACGCGGGCGATGCGTTCACGCTCTATGCTGGCAAGATCAATCCGGTGTTCGGCTCCGCGGCTGATCTGACGCCTGGCCTCTATGGTGTTGAAGTCGGCGAAGAATACCAGCTGGCAGAGCGGGTGGGTTTTGGCGGCGATATCCTGCTGTCATCATTCCTTGGTTTCGACGACGCGCACGTTCTCTCCGGCGCCGTATTCACCGCCGATCGTTCCGCGCTGTCCAGTTCGCTTGGCGGCAAGCGCGAACAGCTGCGGCTGGCGGATGCTGGCCTTGGCAACACGGAAAACCTCAAATCCTGGGCCGTGAGCCTCGATGGCGCATTCGCCAACGGGCTCGGATACTCGGTCGGCTATCGCAAGCTCGCCAACGAGACGCCTGGCGAGACGGACGAAACGACGTTTGTCGCCGGCCTCAACTATGTCTGGCCGGAAGAGTCTGGCCTCGATCTCGCCATCGTGGGGGAGGTGGCTTCCTCGCGCGATGCACACGGCATCGCCGGCGCTCACCGTGACCTGTTCACACTCGGCGGAAATCTCGGTCTGGGCGACTGGTTCGTGAATGGTATTGTGTCCGGCTGGAACGAGAATGTCACAGCTGGCGACACGGACCTTCGCAAGGTCGAACTCTCGGTAGGTCGCGCACTCAGCGAAAACCTGACGCTGGAATTTGGTGCGCAGGATGTGCGGACGAACGGTGAGTCCGAGATGATCCTCGGTCTACGCCTCGCCTTCGAGTTCGGCTGAGCCTAGCGAACCGAAACTGAAACCGTGCTGGCGCCGGCGACCGCAGCCGAAACCGGAACGCGCGCATAGGTCATGCGCCGGGATACGTCGGCAGATTTCTCGGCCACCACGCGGCCTTCCGCGTCGCGCGCAATGATCACCAGCGTGCGTGGCTCAAGGCCCTTGCCGTAGCCCAGCACGCCTTGCTCAAGCCGCACGCCCAAAGTGTTGCCTGAGAGCGTCGCCTTGATCGCCGGCATTGACGTGGTCACCGCAGGCTCGGCCAGCGCAGGCACAACCAGAAGCGTGGAGGTGAGGAGGGCGGTCAGGGTGAGGCGGCGCATATTCGACTCCAGGCGCGTGTCCGGTTGTTGTGATTGACCGGACTTCCCGAGACTGGCCCGCAAGTTCGAGGCCAACAAGCGTTGAAGTGTTAACGCGTCAACGCCGCGAATGACCGGGATTGCAGGTCAGGAACTGCCATGCCGGTAAATTCTGCCGGGCCGCATCGCTGACCCAGCCTGCTAAGTCACTGATTTTGTGTCGTCCAAATGGTTACCAGCGTGGCCCGGATGTTGCTCCTGGTACGTGTGCGCGCGCGTGCGCCGAGGAGACGGTGCGACGGCAGTCCGCCAGCAAGGAAGGGACAGTCCGCCGTAATGGTCTCGTTTATCGCCTCTTACAGCGTCGCGCAGATCGCGAACCTGTCCCGTGAGGTGATCCAGTCCCTGACGCGCGCCGACATCACGTCGCTGGCAAACACGCAGGTTGCCGCCTTCACCACGACCGGTATCCAGGATTTCTCCTCGACCCAGATTTCCCAGCTGTCGACCCGGCAGGTGACGGCGCTCAGCCGCGCGCAGATTGCGGCCCTTTCGCCCTCGCAGATTGGCTTCAGTTCAGCCCAGCTGATGGCGCTCAGCGCCCAGCAGTTCGCCTCGCTCGATCCGGAAGACATCGCCGTCCTTACCGCATCCCAGCTGCGAGGTGTTTCGTCGGCGGGCATCACGGCGCTCGGCGCGACGCAGCTTGCAGCCCTCAGCACAACCCAGATGGCCGCGCTCAACACAACGCAGCTGCGCGGCTTCTCCCCTGCAGATATCACGGCGCTGTCCTCAGACCAGCTTGGCATCCTCAGCGGCGGTCAGATGGGCGGCCTGACCGTCGCGCAGGTTCGCGCGCTGACGGCGACACAGATTGTCTCGCTGGCGACAACGCAGACGGCCGGCTTTGCATCCAGCACGTTGGCCTCGCTGACACTGACGCAGGTCCGCGCGCTCACGGCGACGCAAGTCGGCGGCTTCTCCGCCATTCAGCTACGCGGCCTTTCCACGTCGGCGATTGGCGCGCTGAGCACGAGCCAATGGGGGGCGCTGTCGCCGCAGAAGATCGCCGCCTTCCTGCCGACGCAGATCCGTGGGCTTTCCACGACGCAGGTGGCTTCCCTTGATACGACCACCTTCGCGTCGTTCGCGACCAGCCAGCTATTGGCGCTTGGTACGACGCAGCTCGCCGCGATGAGCGTGGAGCAGGTCGCGAATTTCTCGGCGACCCAGATGAAGGGGTTCTCGCCAGCCCAGCTTGGATCGTTGACGACGACGCATACGGCGGCGCTGTCCACCACCCAGATCCGCAGCCTGACGTCTTCGCAGCTGGCAGGGCTGACCGCGCTCCAGTTTTCCGCTTTCTCCAGAGAGCAGCTTGTGGCGCTGACACCGAGCCAGACGAGCGGGCTGGGCGTCGCCCAGATGCGCCTGCTCTCTGGGGACCAGATCGGATCGCTCTCCACGACGCAGGCCGCCAGCCTGACGACGACGCAGCTCAAATCCCTCTCGCCCACGCAGGTGTCTGCGTTCACCATCGATCAGCTCGGCATGCTGTCAAACCTCGGTGTTGCGTCCCTGTCGGCAAAGCAGATGGCGGCGCTTTCGACAGGGCAGGTTGCGTCGCTGACGCCGGCTCAGGTCTCGATGCTCACACCGCAAGTCATTGGTTCGCTGACGGGCGACCAGCTGAACGCGCTCACGGCTGATCAGCTCGCATCGCTTGACGACTTCCAGGTGCGGGGGCTCACCCGCGCCCAGATGACGGTCATCTCAGCCAGCCAGTTCGCCGGGTTCAGTACGGCGCAGATTGGCGCCATGACGGCAACGCAAACCGGCGGACTGACGGCGGCGCATATCTCGGGCCTGTCTGGCTCGCAGCTCGCTGCGATAAGCGTGACCGGCATTGCGGGATTCGGCGCCACGCAGGTTTCGGCGCTGTCCGAATCGCAAGTATCCAGTCTGTCGCTGTCGCAGGTTGGCGCGCTCTCAGCCAATGCGATCTCGTCTCTGTCGGCGCAACACCTCAACGCCATGTCGCCCGCGCAAATTGCGGCGATGACGCGCGTGCAAGTCAAAGGGTTGACCGATACGCAGATCGCCGGGCTTGGGTCGGTACAGCTCGGCGCCCTGTCAACGTCGGCGCTGGCATCCTTCAGCACGACGCAGCTTTCCGCGTTGACCACGACACAGATGGCGTCACTCAGCGCCTCCCAGATTGCCAGCCTCTCGGCGGCAAGCCTCGCAGGCTTGTCGGCTGACCAGCTCGGCGCGGTGACGGGTCAACAGCTCGCAGCCATGACGTCCACGCAGCTGCGCGGCCTCTCTGCGACGCAAGTGACGATGCTGAACGATGTGCAGGTGTCTAGTCTGTCATCGACGCAGTTGTCGCGCTTGAGTGTTACGGCGGTCGCCGGATTTGAAACGCAGGACATCGCAGGTTTCGCAGCCTCGCAGTTGACCGGCTTCAGCGCCGCCCAACTCGACGCGCTTACGGCCACGCAGCTTGCGGCATTGTCGAGCAACCAGATTGGTGGGTTGACGACCACGCAACTTGCCGGCTTTTCAGGCTCCGACATCGCCTTGCTCACGGCGGAACAGATCGACGGTTTCAGCTCGACGCAGGTGGCCGTGCTCAGCACCGCGCAGATCGGGTCCATCGCAACGACCCAGATTCCGACGCTGAGTTCGGAGCAGCTATCTGTGCTGTCCTCCACGCAAGTCGCGGCCCTGAAGGAAACGCAACTCACGGCGCTCGGTAGTGATCAGCTGGCGGGATTTTCGGTCATGCAGCTCCGTGGCCTCAACTCCACGGGCATATCCACGCTTTCGGCAGATCAGATTGCAGCGTTCACAACCACGCAGGTGGCATCCCTGTCGGGTATGCAGATGCGCGGCTTTGCGGCCGAAGATATCGTGGCCCTCTCGCCCGACCAGATGGGCGTGCTGACGGCAGCCCAGTTATCCCAGCTCAGTGCATCAGCTATTGCGGGATTCGAGCCGGCCGAGATCGCCAGCCTTGCTCCCACCCAGTGGAGCGGCATCAGCTTCATCCAGTTGCGCGCGTTCAGCGACAGCCAGCTTGCCGCCATCACGACGACCCAGATTTCGTCGCTCACGACCACGCAGGTGCGCGGCTTCACCACGACCGCTATCAACCAGTTCAGCTTCGACCAGCTTGAAGCCCTCACGCCGACGCTTGTCGGCGGTCTCGCCGCCTCGCAAATGGCAGGTTTCAGCACCACGCAAATCTCGTCGTTGAGCCTGGAGCAGTTTGAAGCCCTGAGCCCCACCGCGCTGAGCGGCCTCACAACGACGCAGGTCAGCGCGCTCACGATCTTCCAGGTTGCCGATCTCAGCACGACGCAGATCAGGGGATTGTCGGCGGGGGCGATCTCCATCCTGTCGTCGGACCAGATCGGCGTCCTGACGATGGCTCAGGTTGCCGAGCTGACCGGCGCCCAGATGGCGGCCCTGTCCTCGACTCAAATCGCCACCCTATCGCCTGAACAGATCGGCGCCATGTCGTCCACGCAGCTGGCCAGCCTGTCGGTCGGCGCGGTCGCAGGCTTTGAGCTTGAGGATGTCGCGAGCTTCAGCTCAACGCAGTTCGCGGGTCTGGCCGCCACGCATGTAGGCGGGCTTTCAACGACGCAGCTTCCCTCGGTCAGCACGACCCAGCTGTCGGCCCTGACGTCCACGCAGGCGGCTGGTCTTACATCTACCCAGCTCGCAATGTTCTCCACCGGCCAGGTCGGCGCGCTGCAAACCACTCACATGTCGGCCCTGACGGTATCCGCGATCGCGGGTCTGACCACTACGCATGTCGCGCAGCTGACCTCCACGCAGATCGCCAGCCTGTCCGCGACAAATTTCAGCGCCCTGTCGGCGGAACAATCAGCAGCCTTCACTGCGGAGCAGGTGAGCGGCTTCAGCGCGCAGCAACTCTCGCGTCTCAGTTCCACGGCGCTGGCGGCGCTCGGTCCGACCGTGATTGGCAGCTTCACGACAACGCAGGTGAAGGGCCTGACCTCCGCGCAGGTGTCCGGCCTGACCGTGCCGGAAGTCCAGGCGTTCTCGACAACGCAGTTTGCCTCGCTCTCGGGCGCCGCGCTGTCCGGTCTCACTTCCACTCAGGTTGCATCCTTGCAGCTGGACCGCGTCGTGACCCTGACCACGACCGCCATTGCATTGCTGTCAACAGGAGCAGTCTCCGCCCTCACAGCCGATCAGATTGGCGTCCTGGAGACCACACAGACATCCGCGCTGACATCGACGCAGATCAGCGCGATCTCAAGCGCGGCCATAGGCGCCTTCACCGGCGATCGCCTTGCCGCCCTGACCAGCACGCAGGCAGCGGGTCTGGTCTCCTCGCAGATCGGCGCCCTGACATCCGGCGACATCGCGTCACTCACGACAACGCAGCTTCGCAGCCTGACGGCTGGCGCGATCGGCGGCCTTGAGGCCGAAGACATATCCGCCATGTCATCGACACAGCTGCGTATCCTGATGGGAACGCAGGTCGCTGCCTTCTCGACCACGGCCGTGCAGGGTCTCACCAACACGGATATCGCCAATCTCTCCACCGCGCAGTTCGCCAGCCTGGCGTCAACACAGATCGGCGCGTTCACGGCCACGCAGATGGGCGCCTTCTCGGCAGACACTCTCAACGGTTTCACGACAACGCAGATTTCCGGCCTGCTGCAGACCCAGGTTCAGGCCATCGCCGCCACCATGATCGGCGCGCTCACCACGACGAGCATCGGCGCCTTGTCGGATTCAGCGATCAACGGCCTGTCGGCGGATCAGGCCGCAGCGCTGTCGACCACCCAGTTCAGCTCGATCAGCGCCACCCGCCTGTCCGCTCTGTCATCCGCCGCCATCGCCGCGCTGACCACCACGAATATCGGTTCGTTGACCACAGCGCAGCTGTCCAGCGTGGGCCTGTCGTCCACCTGGATGTCAGCCCTCTCCGTCGAACAGGTCGGCGTCTTCACGAACACACAGATAGCCGCACTTTCCGCCACGCTCGTCTCCGGGCTGACGCCGGAACACGTCAGCGCCTTATCGCTGGACGCTCTCGCGCAGCTCTCCTCGACCCAGGTCGGCGCACTGACATCGACCGCGCTTGCCGGCATGAGTACGACCGCGATCGAGGCGCTGACCATCACGCAGATCTCCGGCCTCAAGGCCTCGCAGATCGGCGCCATCAGCTCCACCGGCATCACGCAGTTCTCCACCACCGAAATCGCTGCGATGACGTCAACACAACTCGTCGGCCTCGTGCGCGTCCAGTTGCGTGCGTTGAGTACCGCCCAGATCGCGGCGCTGACCCCGACCCAGATTGGCGCCTTCACGCCCGAACAGGTCGGTAATCTGACCTCCACCGAGATCAACGGTCTTTCGCTCGCCCAGTTCGCTGCCATCACGGGCGCACAGATAGGCGCGCTGACGCCGTCGCAGCTCAACAATTTCGCCGATACTCGCATCGGCGCACTGAGCCCGGCGCAACTTGCGGGCCTTACGTCAACGCAAGTCAGCGGCCTCTCGTCTACCGCCATCGCCCCGCTGACGCCTGACCAGATCGACGCCCTGGCGCCAATACAGATCGCCGGCTTCACCTCCACCCAGATCGCGGGGATGACGGCGGAACAGCAGGCGGCCCTCGTTCACGCGGTCAGCTGATCCCTACCGAAAATGTTGCGACGCCGCGCGCCGCGGGGGTGATTGTGCTGTTGCCGTGGTCGCCGCTACACTCCGCACATTGCAAACGAACAGGAGTGGCGCGTGAACGACGCTGACAACGAACTCAACGATCTGCGGATGTCCGACAAGGGTCGCCCGCTTTTTGAGGCGGTGAAGCGCCATATCGCGGAAAACGTTGCGCCAATTCTCGAGGAATTCGACGAACTGGACCACCAGAAGACGGATCGCTGGTCATGGCATCCACGCCAGCTCGAACTGCTGGACGGCGCCAAGAAAAAGGCCAAGGCCGCCGGTCTCTGGAACTTCTTCCTGCCCAACGCCGAAACCGGCGAAGGCCTCTCCAACCTCGACTACGCCTACATCGCCGCCGAGCTCGGGAAATATCACCTCGCGTCCGAGACGCTGAATTGTTCGGCTCCGGATACAGGCAACATGGAAGTGCTCGAACGTGTCGGCACGGCTGAACAAAAGCACAAATGGCTTGAGCCGCTTCTGGCTGGCGAAATCCGCTCCGCCTACGCGATGACAGAGCCGAATGTCGCCTCGTCGGATGCAAAGAACATCTCCACCTCCGCCGTCCTCGAAGGCAATGAGTGGGTGATCAACGGCGAGAAATACTATATCTCGAACGCAGGCGATCCGCGCTGCAAGATCATGATCACCATGGTCAAGACGAGCCCGGATGCTCCAGCCCATCTGCAGCAGTCGCAGATCCTCGTGCCGATGGACACGCCCGGCGTGAAGGTCATCGGGCCGATGCACGTCTTCGGCGCAGACCACGCGCCGCGCGGCCACATGCACATCAAGTTCACCAACGTGCGCGTGCCGAAGGAAAACATCCTGCTTGGCGAAGGCCGTGGTTTCGAGATCAGCCAGGTTCGCCTCGGGCCGGGCCGCATCCACCACTGCATGCGCACCATCGGCAAGGCGGAAGCGGCCCTCGAGATGATGATCAAGCGCGGCCTCTCGCGTGAGGCCTTTGGCCAACCGCTCATCAAGCTTGGCAAGAACCCTGAAGTTGTCAGCCGCGCGCGTTACGACATCGAGCAGATGCGCCTGATGGTTCTCAAGGCCGCCAAGGCGATGGACGTGCTGGGCAACAAGGAAGCCCGCGTCTGGGTCTCGATGGTGAAGTCCATGATCCCGGAAATTACCTGCCGCATCATCGACGAAGCCATCCAGGTTCACGGCGCCACCGGCATCTCGCAATGGACGCCGCTCGCCGAACTCTATGCCGACGTGCGTCACCTGCGCTTCGCGGATGGACCGGATGAGGTCCACCACATGGTCGTGAGCCGTCACGAGATCAGGAAGTACCAGCCGGGCCGCAACGAAGCCTAAGGCAAGCGCCTGAACTTCGAACGACAAGGAAAACCCGGCTTCATCGAAGCCGGGTTTTTTCAGGGCGCGCGCTATCCGGCCTGCGATGCGCTCCATGCGGGCGCGCCGTCAGCATCCATGAACGCATGACCGGTCACGCCAACGGCTGACCGTTCCGTGGAAGTCAGCAACGCCATCGTCGTGGCGTCGTTTGCGTGGGCACGCGCCATGATACGGCCGCCATCGGGCGTGCGCGCGATGACGATGCCCTCGGTCGCGCTGCCATCGCGAGCATACTTGATGGTGAACGTCTCGATGGTCGCTGGCCCCACATAGCCCTCGCGCAGGGGAGGGGCCGCGCCGCGCGCTGCATCCGCAGCGGTCTGCACCGAATAGTCCGTCGCCATCGGCGCATCGGCCTGCACAGTGCTTACCACCAGCGTGTGATGCTTGTTCACATAGCCGCCCTGACCGTAAAGCAGACCCAGATCGCCCGGGTGCGCACGTAGCGCACGCACCATCGCCGCGATGGCGTGGCTCATATAGTTGTTCAGCGGCCCGCCGAAGAAAGTGAGCCCGCCGGCCACGGTCGGCGCGATCCTGTCCCCATCCATCTTCAGGATTCGCAGCGCCATCTTGGGCACGACGGGAAAGCAGCTGTAGAGCTCCATATGGTCGAAGCGTTCGGCGTCGCCGCCAGCAATTTCGACCGCTTTCTCCAGTACAGCCGCCTGTGCGGTTGAACGGTCATAGCGGTCGCGATGCAGATAGTCTTCCGGCTCCACGGCGTTGGCGCCGCCCCAGATATGGATCAGCGTGTCTTCCGCAATGCCGAGGTAGCGCGCCCGCGCAAGGCTCATCACGATGACGGCGGCGGACTGGTTCACGGATGGGTTGGCGACCATCAGTTTGGGATACGGCCAGTTGATAAGCCGGTTGTCCGGCGAGGGCGTCGCAATCACATCTGCGCTTGGGCTTTTGCGAATCCATGCGGATGGATTGTCCTTGGCGACCGCTGCATAGCGCGCCCACAGCTCGGCGGATTCGCGCACGCCCTCCGCCGGCGTCTGTCCCCACGCGGCCTGTGTCGCGACTTCGTAGAAGGGATAAATCTGCGCCGGGTCCATCACGCCGAGTTGCTTGGCGACCGGGCTCATCGCAAAGCGGCTCGATGGAAAACGCACCGCGTCCTCGCGCGCGGCAGGCGGCGTCCAGGGCAAGCTGGCGCCCGACTTCATCGCATGGCTAACAGAGCTGGTGGATTCCCCGCCGACGACAGCCGCCACAAGATCCTCGCCGCGCGCAATGCGCACAGCCGCTTCATGCACCAGACGCACCGGCGTCTCGCCGCCCATGCTCGCATTCACACGCTCTGCCGGCGCGATCCCAAGTCTCTCGGCCAGCAGGCGCACCGGATCCGCATATCGCCAACTCACCAGTCCGATCAGGCTCAGTAGCCCCACCTGATCCAGAATGCGGACACCCGCATCGGCCTCACACGCCAGCAACGCCTTTTCCATCAGCGCGACGGGTTCAAGTGACTGATCAAGGCTGGCCGGGCGGTCAACATGCTCGCCGACCGCCGCAATCACGGGTGTCCTGTTTGGATCAGTCAGCGCCATACCCGTCTCCGCATTCATCAGCATCGTGTTCGCATCGCGCCCACGCCGCAAGCCGCCCAGTCTTTCGCGATTTCGTCGCGCCCGGAACATGTGCGGTCCGAAAGGTGGCAATCGGCCACGCCTTGTGATGGAAATGATAAAGGGTCAGCTCAGGCAAGCCGCCTTGCGCTGCCCTGACGTAAATCTGCCTACCATGCGCACGGTTCATCACATCCGGAGTTAGCCCGATGCCAGAAGCACTGATCATCGACGCCGTTCGTACGCCGCGCGGCCTGGGCAAGGTCGGCAAGGGCGCGCTGGCGAAGCTTCATCCGCAAAGGTTGGCGGCCACGGTGCTCGCCGCGATTGCTGAGCGCAACAAGCTCAACACGGCGGACGTCGATGACGTGATCTGGTCGACATCCTCGCAGAAGGGAAAGCAGGGCGGCGATCTCGGCCGCATGGCGGCGCTGGATGCGGGCTTCGACGTGAAGGCCAGCGGCATGACGCTGGATCGCTTCTGTGGCGGCGGCATCACCTCCGTGAACCTCGCAGCGGCCCAGATCATGAGTGGCATGGAAGACCTGGTCATCGCGGGCGGCACAGAAATGATGAGCCTCACCGCGACGATGGCGGCCGATGAAGCGGCGGCGGGCTTTCCGCCCGGCCTGATGGGCGCGCACAATGCCAGCCTCGACATGCAGCATCCGCAATCGCATCAGGGCGTCTGCGGCGACGCCATCGCCAGCCTCGAAGGCGTCTCGCGGGCCGAACTGGATGCGTTCGCCCTCGAAAGCCAGAAGCGCGCCGCGATCGCCATTGCCGAAGGGCGCTTCGACAGGTCAATCGTGCCTGTGAAGGACGCGGAGGGTAATGTCGTGCTGTCAAAGGACGAATACCCTCGTCCTGAAACCACCGCGGATGGTCTCGCCAAGCTCAAGCCCGCCTTCGAAGGTCTGGCCGACATGCCCTACAACGAAACGGGCGCGACTTTTCGCAAGCAGATCAGCCGCCGCTACCCTGATCTGAAGATCGAGCATGTGCATCATGCCGGCAACTCATCCGGCGTCGTCGATGGAGCAGCCGCCGTGCTGCTGGCCTCGCGCGACTACGCCCAGAAGCATGGTCTGAAAGCACGGGGTCGCGTCGTGGCCATGGCCAATGTCGGCGATGACCCCACCCTGATGCTCAACGCGCCGGTTCCTGCTGCACGGAAAGCCTTGGAGAAGGCTGGCCTCACCACGAACGACATCGACCTATGGGAGATCAACGAGGCGTTCGCCATCGTCCCCGAAAAATTCATCCGCGACCTCGGCATCGACCGCGCCAAGGTCAATGTGAACGGCGGCGCCATTGCACTGGGCCATCCGATCGGCGCGACGGGCGCGATGCTGATCGGCACCGTGTTGGACGAGCTGGAACGTACGGGCGGTCGCTACGGCCTCGTCACCATGTGCGCGGCGGGCGGCATGGCCCCCGCCATCATCATCGAGCGCATCGACGGCTGATCGCGGCTCCCGCGGGCGGCATTAAGGTCCGGTCGCTGGAACCCGTAAGGTGCGTATAGAATTCGTTATAAAATCAACGTCATAAGCCGCTCAGCCGGGAGATCCGCGCCGGGCGCGCGATTCATCCTTTTTTCCGTCGCCGAAACGAGCCGCGCGTGCGCGCCGGACTATATCAATCTGCGAGCGAGAATTCTGTATTTGCTAGGCTTTCTGTGACACCGCTGGGGTCGGCGAGTAATTGGCGTGAAAACGGTAGTTGTAATCAGACTAGGCAACCTGCGCGGCGCGCTCGATCGCGTATCCGTGCGAGAAATCGCGCCTGTAGCTGAACTGTCGATCTCTCCTTCACTTCCCGCGAGCATCGAAGGCGTCCTGAACCTCGCCGGAAAAGCAGTTCTCGTCGTCGATCTCGCCAGGCTCATGGGCATCGCGCCAAACACAGACGCCGATCCCCTTTACCGACACATCATCATCCTGGCCGGTAATCACGACGGCCTCGCGCTAATGGTGGATCGCGCGGAAGATGTCCTTCGTATTGACGAAACGGCAGTTGTGCTTCCGGTCAGCGAAAGCTCGTTCAACGGCTGCGTCACGGGCCACATCAATCTTGGTGAAGCCGCGCTTCACCTCCTCAATGCCGACCGTATCTTCCTCGCAGCCGAACGCGAACGTCTCGATGCCTTGCGCCTCATGGAGCAGGAACGGCTCAAGTCGATGGCGTCGACATGAGCGCGCCAGGAGCACTTGAGCGGTTGAAGCGCGAAGTCGTCGCGCGCACTGGCCATCATTACTACGTGGACAAGGACAAGCTGCTGTATGAACGTTCGCGGGAGCGGATGCTGGCGCGGGGCCTTACGTCATTCGACGCTTATGTAAGTCTGCTGGAACAGGGCGACAGCGAAGAATGGCGTCGGCTTGAAGATGCCGTCACGATCGGCGAGACATATTTCTTTCGCTATCCTGATCATTTCTCTGCCTTGCGCGAGAGCGTACTGCCCCGGCTCATCGCTGCGCGTCAGAATGTGAAATCGCTGCGTATCTGGAGCATTGGCTGCTCCAACGGCGCTGAACCCTATTCGATTGCTATTGTACTGCGCGAGTTGCTGGGAGTGGAGGTCGACAATTGGCGAATCGCGCTGATCGGCGGTGATATAAGCGAGAAGGTTCTGTCCGCGGCGCGTGCCGGCAGGTACGGCGCATGGGCGCTCAGGACAATGCCAGCGGATGATCGCGCGCGCTATTTTGATCGCGATGACCAGAGTTGGGTGCTCAAGCGCGAGTATCGCTCCATGGCGCGCTTCGAACGACAGAACATCCTCCGCCTGCTGTCGCCAACGCCGCCGCTGGAGTGGAGCGGCTTCGATTTGATCCTTTGCCGCAATGTGCTGATCTATTTCTCTCCGCAACAGGCGGTCGAGATTGTGGAAGCCCTTGGCCGTTGTCTCGCTCCGGATGGCGCGCTTTTTCTTGGCCACGCGGAAGCAACCCTTACCTTCAGCACGCATGTTCACGCCGCGACAAGTACGGCGTTGCCGACCGAGTTCGCGCAGGTAGCTGCGCCTCCGGTGATTGCACCCCGCAACTATTTTCCGCCCAGCGTTCCGCCACTGCCGCTAGCGCTGGCGCCTATGCAAAAGTCTTCCAACGATGCCGTTGTGGCGACTGACGGTGTAGACCGCATCCAGCAATTGGCTGACGCTGGCGCCTATGAGGATGCTGAAAGGCTCTGTGCGGAATGCCTGCGTCAGCAACCTACTTCCGCGCAGCTTCACTACTATGACGCGATCCTGCATCAGGTTTCCGATGACCCGGTCAGCGCAGAAGCGGCGCTGCGCAGGGCGATCTATCTCGACCGGGCTTTCGTGGTGGCGCATCACAGGCTGGGGATGCTCATGCTTGCGCTTGGACGACAGGCCGAGGCGCGGCGATCCTTGCAGACCGTCCTCCGTCTTGCCGAGGCGCTCGATCAACAATCGAACCTGCCCGAGGGGCGGGGGGTCTCTGTCGGCGAACTTGGCGACGCTGCGCGTCTGCAGTTGGCTGCACTGGGAGCAGTCGCATGACGACCATCTCTCCGAAAATGCTCTCCGCCGCAGGACGCCGGCATGCTGTGCTGGCGAGTCGCGCGCGGCAGTTGGCGCGTCCGCGCACGATGGATATGGCGGTCAAGACCATCAACTGCCTTGTATGCGAGGCAGCGGGTGAACTTTATGCGCTAGCACTGCTGAAGATCGCAAAGGTTACGCCGACTGCGCGTCTGGCGAGCGTACCTGCGAGCAATCCGGCCTTGGTTGGTGTGACGGCGCGGGCAGGTATTTTCTATCACGTGTACGATCTCGCCACGCTGTTTGGCGGACGCTCAAGCACGGATGGCCACCTCGTCATGTTGCGTGGGTTGCCAGCAATGGCATTGCGCGTCGATACGGCAATCCGCGTGACAGACCTCGTGCAACTTGACGCGGCAGAGGCGGCAAGCCTCCGTGCCGCCCACCCTTCAGTGGCGGCATTTGCCCGCGCCGAGCGTGAAGATTTATTCGGTGGGAGGATCATCTCTCTCATCGACCCGGATAAACTCGCCCCGACAAATGTCGTGGGGCGCGTGGAAGGAGACCAAGCGTGAGTATCAGCACCCGCCTGTTTATCGGGTTCGGCCTTGTCATCGCCCTGATGCTGGGGCTGGGGCTTTACGGCCTGTCTCAGGTTTCGCGCGTGCGCGAAACCATGGATCGCGTGGTCGAGCGCGACTTCGCGATGATCAACGAACTGAACGCAATCTTCGAAGGGCAGGCGGAAGCCACGTCCTCGACGCAGGATGCGGTGCGGATGGGCATGACGGGCACTGCGCCCGTTGCGGATATCGATCGGGCCGAAACCGCCTATCGTGCCGCTATAGGGCAGATGCAGGAAGCGCTGCGTCGCGGCATCCTGCTTACGGACGAATATAGCGGCGCCGCACTTTCCGCAGAACGCGCCGCGGCCTGGCGGCGCAACGGCGAATTGCTACGGGAGATGGACGAGCTGATCCGTTCGTCCGGGCCGCAACGCGAACAGCAGTTCCGGGCAATTCGCGCGGGCGAGACTGTCAGCACGGCAATGATCGAAGCCAACATGTCCCAACGCCGAGGACAATTCCTGGCGCTGATCTCAGAGATGCGGCAAGTCGCCAATGATGGTATCGCCGCCGGCCGTGACCGTGTTCGCGCCGTTTATGACGAGAGCCAGCTTTCGACCGGCGTCGTCCTGCTTGCGGCCATCGTCATTGCGTTTGTCATCATTCTCCTGCTGCGGCGGTCAATCGTCGGTCCGATCCAGAGCTTCATGCTGTTCGTCGAGCGTGTCGGCCGCGGGGAGTTGAGCGGAGCGTCGGCGGCGACCGGCACGGATGAGGTAGGCCGTCTTGGCGTGACCTTGAACACGATGGTTTCCGGCTTGCGCGAGATTGCTGTGCAGAGCCGCGAGGCGACGAACAATCTGGGCGCGGCCATCTCTGAGATCCGTGCGTCCACACAGGAACAGGCGGCGGGCGTGGAAGAGCAACTTGCCGCCGTGCAGGAAACTGCAGCGACGGTGGATGAGATTACGCACGCCGGGTCGCAGGTGTCGAAGCGCGCACAGGAAGTAATTGCTTCGGCCCAGGCAACAGCGCAGACCTCGTCGGAGGGCCTTCGCGCCGTCGACGAAACGGCTCGCGCCATGGATTCAATCCGCGAGCAGGCCGAAGTCGTGGCGCAGAACATCGTGGCGCTCAGCGAGAAGACCCAGGCGATCGGAGATATCATCTCGAGCGTGAACGATATTTCGGAGCGGTCGCATCTGCTTGCACTCAACGCGGCGATTGAGGCTGCAGCAGCAGGCGAAAGCGGACGCAGCTTTTCTGTCGTGGCTTCGGAAATGAAGGTGCTGGCTGATCAGGCGAAGGACGCAACCAACCAGGTTCGCGCTATCCTTGGCGATGTGCAGCGGGGCATCAACACGTCCGTCATGCTCACCGAGGAAGCCGTGAAGCGCGCTGCTGCCGGCAAGGACCGCACGGAAACCTCACAGCGCACAATTGCGGCGATCGCGCATCGGTTCGAGGAAAGTGTACAGACCTTCCAGCAGATCGTGGCCTCGACCAACCAGCAGCAGCTGGGCATCGAACAAGTGATGAGCGCGCTTCAGAATATCCGCCAGGCCAGCCAGCAGACTGCAGCTGGAACGCGCCAGCTGAACGATGCAGCGGGAAATCTTTCTGGCCTGTCTGAACAACTCCTGACCCTTTCGGGACGATACCGCATCTAGAACCGGGAGCGGGCCGTTGGCCGACATTCGCAAGCAGCTTTTGGCGGCGTTCGAGGTCGAGTACCGCGAGCATGTCGATGCCATTCGCGGCGCGCTGGCGCAGGCGCGCGCAGGCGAAGCCGTGAACGTGCGCGAAGTCTTTCGCCGTGCGCACTCGCTGAAGGGGGCTGCGCGCGCCGTCGACCTGCCTGAGATCGAGGAGGCTGCCCATGCCATGGAGGCGCTCTTCGCAGAAATCCTGGAAGCGGGCGGGCAGGTAAGCCCGTCGCTTGCGGGGCTGGTCGCGCCGCATCTCGCCACAATCGAGCGACGGGCCTCTACCGTATACAGGCGAGACGACATTGCCGAGCAGCACGACAGCCCGCTCGAAACACTCTCGTCGGAGTTTTTGCGCATAGACGGCGACCGTCTGCAGCAGCTCTCCATGGCGGTGCACGATCTGTCCGGAAATCTGGATCGCCTCGATGCCGATGCAGAGGATCTCCGTAGCCTGCAGGCGCGTGCAGAGGGATTGGCGCGCATGCTTGAAGCGCCAGCCCGGCTGCAGGACCAGACGCGCCTGTCACAGGAAGCCCGCGTGATCGCACGAGGCCTTCGCGCCGCTTCACGCGCGCACAAGGAAACGGCTCTGATCTCGCAGATCGCTGGCGCTCGCCTGCGCGACGAGATTGAGCGGATCTCGCTGGTGCCGGCATCCACTGTGTTTGCAGGCCTGGAAACAATGCTGCTCGATCTCGCCAATGAGTCGGGCAAGCGCGTTGAGGTGAAAGTCGAAGGGCTGGAGACGCAGGCTGACCGGCGACTGCTGCAGGCCCTGCGTGACCCGGTTATTCATCTGCTCCGCAACGCAGTCGTGCATGGCATCGAAACGCCGATCGATCGTCATTCGGTCGGCAAGTCCGAGCGCGGGGAGATTGGACTGACGTTCATGGC
>JAVBYB010000290.1 GCA_030824255.1 bacterium | reverse complement strand
GGTCCATCTGGTTGGGATCAAGCGCCTTTTTCTTGCGTTTTGCCCGCGCGCCAGCCTTGGTGAAATAGAGATCGTCGGTGTGATCCTCGGCCGGTTCGGCCTCCGCCGGCTGCGGCGCCCGGGGCTTCGGACGCGCCGCAGGCTCCGCCCCCGGCTTCCAGTACGAGACGGCGACCACCAGCTGGCCCTTTGCGTCCTCGTAAAGCTGCACGAAACCGCGCGATACCCCTGCGTCAGCCTTGGCTTGCAGCGCCTCGCGCTCGTTCGGCAGAGGCCGCAGCCAGTCGGACACCAGCGCCACCGGCCCCTGCACCAGCTCGCGCGCCTCGGCGATGGTGCGCGCCCCGCCTTCGGCGTCGAGGGCTTCGCGGGCATTGGCGGCGATGGGGAAAAGCAGAGGCATGAAAACTCGAAAAACGGCAGGATCTAGTCGATGGCAGGTTCTGCTGAGGAAGCACTAACGAATTCACCCACCCGCATCAGTCGCGCCGCCGCCAGGCGCGCAAAAGACAGTGTGACCGCCTTGCGCCGCGCGGCGTTGAGCTGGACGGCCACGCAGTCCCGCAGCACCGCCCCGCCAAACCCGTCGCACACCATCAGTCCGCAGGCGTCGGGAATGCGCTCCTTCGGAAAATCGCAATCCACCGCGAAATAGAACCGGTCGCAGTAGGGCGCATATTCCGGCCATTTCTGGTCTGTCTGGAAATCCTGCAGGCAGGACTTCACCTCGACGATCACGATCTCGCCACGCGGCCCCACCGCCATCACATCAGCGCGGCGGCCATTGGCCAGGGTCACTTCCGTCAGCGAGGCCAGCCCGAGTTCGGCGAACATCCTCTGCACGCCGCGCACGACCTCCGCCGCGCGCCCGTTCGGCACGGGATCGCCAAAAGAGGTCGCGACAAGAGAAACGCTGGCCATGCGCGCGGAAGTTCCTGTTAAGTTCTCTTTATCGCGCCAGACGGCGGCGAGAGCAACCGTCAGGTGAGGCGCTTGCCCATGCTGATGATCTCTTCGGTTGAATAGCCGAGCCGCTCATAGAAACCAGCGACCGCGCTGTTGGCGGCGCGCACCTGCAGGTTGATCTTGGTACAACCAAGCGCCGCCAGCTTCGCCTCCGCCGCGCGCACCAGTTGCTCGCCAATGCCGCGCC
Source organism: bacterium (assembly GCA_030824255.1). Lineage (GTDB taxonomy): Bacteria > Pseudomonadota > Alphaproteobacteria > Caulobacterales > Hyphomonadaceae > UBA7672. Next base: position 2,282 of record JAVBYB010000290.1, on the reverse strand, counting down.
GCCTGTGCGCGGCCAGCACCGAGACCGCATAAAGCCAGCCGCGATGGCCATCATAGCCCGCCATGATCGAACCGGTCACGACGCCCTTGTCTACCGCGACCAGGAACAGGTCCGGCTGCACGGCCAGCTTTGCGGGAATTGACACCTCCGCCGCATTCCACGGCGGATCGTTCGGGAAGGCCTCACGCCACAGCGCGCTCACGCCATCGAAATGCGCGGGCGCGTAGGACGTGATCGCGATCAGTTCGTGAAGGCCTTCTTGAACATGCCTTCCGGCAGGCTCGGGCCGCGGCTCGGATGGATCAGGAAATAATCCTTCCAGCGACGCTTCGGATCGATCTGGGTCGATTCGAACATGTGCGAATTGTCGTCGTTGAGCTGCCACATGCGATAGCCGAGGCTGATGAAGTAGTCGCGCACCTCATCGCCCGAAGACCCGAAGTTGCGCTGCAGCGAGAACGGATGGATCTCGATCAGAAGGCTCGGCAGGTCGCGCTCAATGGTTTTCTTGCCGCCTTCGATGAAGCGGATTTCCGCGCCCTCGACGTCGCAACGGATGAAGTCCACGCGCGACAGCTTTTCTGCGGCCATCAGGCCGTCGAGCGAAACGACCGCGGTCGGCTGGTCGACGAATTCCGTGCGATTGCCGGTCGCCAGCTTCTCGTCGGAGGCGCTGCCGCCCTTGTCCGTCACGACGCCATAGGCGCGGCCAAGATGGCCCGACATCTTCTTCGGCACGGATAGCAGCATCGTGCCTTCCTTGGCGCCGATGGCGGCATTGTGCGGATGAACGTTCTTCAGTTTGTGCCAGCGCAGCAGGCGCGACATGATCGCGTAGGAATAATTCGACGGCTCGTAGACATGGACCACGCCATCCGGCCCGATGTGCTGCGAGAGAAGGTAGGAGTGGCGCCCGTCCGAGCCGCCGAAGTGCAGGCAGACGTCGCCCGGCTTCACCACCTCTTTCATGTAGGGGGCTTCAGGCTCCCATTTACGGTCCTGCTTGTTGCGCTGATAGATGCGCATCGTGGTGGCAAGGTTGCGCAGACCTTCGAAAGACATGGACAAGGCAGGAACTCCGGCTGTTGGGCGGTAGAAAGCGCCTCTCGCGCAAAAAGGGAAGCCCTCAACGTGCATTCCCGGCATTTCGCCGCGCGCATTCGTGCATTAAATGCCTGACATGAGCGACACAGAACCCTTGGGCGCCCCCTCTCGCAATCCGTGGGGCCGCGCCCCTTCCCTCGACGACATAGCGGCCATGGCCCATGCGGCGCTGGACACGCTCGAAGAGCCGTTCCGCACCCATGCCCGGTCCGTCGCGGTCAAGGTCGAGGATTTCGCGGACGACGAAACGCTGAAATCCCTCGGGATGGAGAACCCGTACGAGCTGACCGGCCTCTATTCCGGCGTGGCGATGACGCTGGAGACGCCGTCAGCCCCCAGTCAGACGCCAGCGATGGTCTGGCTCTACCGCCTGGCCATCCTCGATGAATGGGCTGCCACCGGCGACATCACGCTGGAGGAGCTGGTCGCCCACGTGGTGATCCACGAATTCGGCCACCATTTCGGCTGGTCCGACGACGAGATCGACGCCATCAACGACGCGGAAGACTAGGCAACGACGCGGAACGCTACCCAACAATGCGGAAAGCCAGGCGCCGCTAGGCCATGCCCGCCCGCTCAAGCTGCTCCACCAGGTCGGGCGGCACGGGCGAGACATAGGGCGCAACGCCCAGCCGCTCGCGCACCACATCGGTCGGCTCCTTCCAGACGTCCTGCCAATCGACGCCCAGAAGCTGCGGCGTGCCGCGGCCATGGCGCCAACCGCCCATGGTGATCTCCATCAGCAACGCGAAGCCTTCCGGCCGCCGGATCGCTGCCTTGGCGATGATGAAGGCCAGGAACTGCGCCGAATAGTTGTGCCCGAACTGCGACATCTGGAAGGCCGATATGCCGACCTCATGCAGCGCCGTCGTGTGATAGCCGCCAACGATGTGCCAGAGATCGTGGCACTGCAGGATGCGCACGTTGAGATAATCGAGCGGCGGCGGCAGGTTGGCGAGCCCGAGCGCGTCGCGGTCCAGTACTTCGAGATCGAAATTGTTGTCGATGATCTGCCGGTGGAATTCATTCCCCAGCGATCCCTCCGGACACGCCGCCAGCTGCGCCATCGTGAATTTTTCCGGCCAGCCCTGCGCCACAGCTGCAGGCACGCCAGGATAAGCGAGGCTCGCCCTGCCCGCGCGCGCGCGAAAACTCTCCTCGACGCGATCGCCCAGCGC
>JAVBYB010000207.1 GCA_030824255.1 bacterium | reverse complement strand
CTGCTCAAACGCCCGCCAGACATGGTGACCGTCGATCTCGGCGCCTTCGCTGAAGCCTACGACAACAGCTCGCTGCGCGGCGCCCCACGCACGCTCAACGGCAAGCTCAACGGCGACCGCATCGTCCCCTATCCAAAACGCGAAGCGATCACGCCCTATCTCGGACAGGTCATCGGCTACGCCCACCCCGCCGACGTCTACAACCTGCAGGTCCAGGGCTCCGGCCGCCTCGCCTTCGCAGACGGCACGCAGGCCCGTGCACAGTTCTCGGCGCAGAACGGCTACAAGTGGAATTCGGCCCTTGGCGCGCTTCGCAACTCCGGTCGCCTGCCCAGCCCCACCTGGTCCAGCTTCCGCTCCTGGCTTGACCAGAATCCCGGCGAGCAGAAATCCGCCCTCAACGCCGATCCGTCCTACGTCTTCTTCCAGGAAGAAACGATCGTCGACTATTCCGCCGGCCCGAAGGGCGCGGCCAACGTGCCGCTCACGCCTATGGGCTCCATCGCCGTTGATCCCGCCTTCCATCCCTATGGCGCGGTTGTCTTCGTCGCGGGCGATTATCAGGGCGGCGCCTTCCAGCGCCTTCTCGTCGCGCAGGACACAGGCGGCGCCATTCGTCGCGGCCCCAATCGCGGTGACGTTTTCGTCGGCACCGGCAACGAAGCTGGCGCATGGGCCGAGCGCATGAACGCCTCGTCCCCGCAATGGTGGACGCTGCTCCCGAAGAAGTTCGCCTCACCGATCGCAGCTGCACCCAACCTCAGCCCGCAAGGCTGAGCATGAAACGCCTCGCCGCTCTCCTCGCTTTCGCGATCTTCGGAACCGGCGCTGCTTCGGCCCAGCAAGCGGACGATCCGGTCACGTGGGATACGCCTTGGGGCAAAACCGCCTACACATCCGAGAGCGGCGCGAGTGGCGTCCTCGAATACCCCGTCCCGTTCGGCGACAATGTCGGATACCTCTACATCAGCGGCCTCGCCGGCGAATTCGGCGGCCCCGGCCCGCTGAAAGGTTACTGGTCAGAACCCGACGTCAGCCATGACGACGATGACGACACCACTCTCATCTGCCCCTTCGCTATCATCGACGACCACGGCCGCACCACGCGCAACTGGGGCCGCCTCATCATCGCCTTCACCGGCGACGACTTCCCGACCGACTTCGTCCTCATGCGCGCGCGCTGCTTTGAGGAGCCGAACGAGGTCATCAACGGCAAGCTGGTCCGCTAGGCCACGCGCCACGGCGGGTTCAGCCGGTTTTCCCCGGCATGATAGAGCGCGATGAGGTTGCCTGCCGGATCACGTACATGCGCCACGCGCCAGAGGTAGCTCTTGTCCTCAGGCTCGCTCTCCAGCCCGATCCCCTTCGCTTTCAGCTCGGCAATCAGTTCGTCCAGCCGATCGCTCTCGAACCAGATCAGCGGCCAGCTGCTGCCCTCAATCCCATCCACCTTCTCTATCGAGAACGTCGACCCACCCTCCGGCATCTCGAACCGCGCATAGCGCGGCGGTGAATCCACGATCAGCTTCAAGCCAAGCTTCACGTAAAAATCCCGGCTGGCCGCATAGTCTATAAGCGGCACGGTGACCTGGTTGAGTCTCATGGCAACATCACTTCTTCTTCGCTGGAGCCTTCTTCACCGCGCCCTTCTTGGCCGTCAGAGCTTCAACATCAAACTCCGGCGCGATACCCAGCCTGTCCTGCAGCGCAATCGCCGCCGCTGGATTCCGCTCTTTGGCGCCAGAGATGAAAAACACGAATGCATCGCCCGTCTTCGCCCACTCAGTCGCCAGCTTGGCGAAGCGATCGATCTCCTTCTTAGGATAGCCATTTGCCTCATCCGTCTGAGACTGCATCAGGCGCGCGACGGTGAACTTGGCCTTGCCCGGCTTCAGCTTTGGAAATTCGTCGTCCTCCGCGTAGACGACCGCAACGCCCGCCTTGTCGATCAGTTCATGGAATGCGGGATCGTCATACCCCGAGCCACGCACTTCCAGCGCATGGCGCAACTGAATCCCGTCCAGTTCCTTCGGCAGCACCGACAGGAAATTCGCAAAATGCTCGCGATCAAACTTCCTGTTGCCGGGAAACTGCCAGTTGATCGGCCCCAGCTTGTCCTTCAGCTGCGTGATGCCCTGCGTGAGAAACAGCTGCGTGGAGGTCTTCATGTCCTCCTTGGTCTTCCGCACCGTTGAAAACCTGTGCGCCTTCAGACTGAACACGAAGCCGTCCGGCGTCTCGTCGCGCCACTTCGCAAATGTTTCCGGTTTGAAGGACGAGTAGTACGTCGCATTCACCTCTATCGCCGTGAGCTTGCGGCTCATGTATTGCAGCTGCTTCGCCTTCGAGAGCCCCGGCGGGTAGAACGTCTCGTCCCACGCATCGAAGCTCCAGCCGCCCACGCCAACCCGGATCGGATGCGCCATCCGTCTCTCTCCCTAGCCGATATGCCCCACGACCTGCCGCGTCTGCGGCGCGTCGCGATGTTCGAACAGATAGATCCCCTGCCATGTCCCCAGCACAAGTCTCCCATCACGCACGGGTATAGACAGGGATGTCGGCAGAACCGCCGCCTTGATATGCGCCGGCATGTCATCCGGCCCTTCCGTACGATGCGTGACCCATCCCATGGATGGATCATTCGCATGCGGCGCAAGCCGCCGGAAAAACGACTGCAGGTCCGCCCGCACATCGGGGTCCGCATTCTCCTGAATCAGCAGCGAACAGGATGTGTGCCGCACAAACAGCGTCAGCAGGCCGTCCGTGCCGTCCCACGACGATACGAACCGCTCCACCTGCCCGGTGAAGTCGAATAAACCGGGCCCGCGTGTCTGAATCGTGAAAGTTGGCTGCATACCGTGATCATAGCCCGGCCAGACTGCCTGCTGCCAGCATGCATCCTTTCCTTTGGCTGCGCATTCTGGCCTATTGGCGGCTAGCAGTATGGGAGACGTGCATGCGTTGGAGAGGCGGAGCTCGCGGCGGCGGCATTGAGGATAGACGTGGCCTGGGCGCAGGGGCTGTTGCTGGCGGCGGCGGCCTTGTCGGCATCATTGCCATCGCGGCTTACTTTTTCCTCGGCATCGACCCGAGCACAACGCAATCCATCGTCGGCGGCCTTAACATGGGCGGCGGCGCGGCCGAACGCGGCACGGAAGGCACGCCGGCTGACGATGCGGGCCTGTTCGTCGATGTCGTTGGCCGCAACGTCAACGACGTCTGGACCGCCAAGATGAACGGCTACACGGCGCCGAAGGTCATTCTCTACGAGCAAGGCACAAACACGGGCTGCGGCTATGGCCAGGCGGCAATGGGCCCCTTCTACTGCCCGCCTGACCAGAGCGTTTATCTGGACCTCTCCTTTTGGCAGACGATGAGCTCGCAGCTTGGCGCGTCCGATGGAGACTTCGCCAAGGCCTACGTCATCGCCCACGAAT
>JAVBYB010000436.1 GCA_030824255.1 bacterium | reverse complement strand
GGTCCTCCGCGCGGTCGCCGTGCCGGTTCTGGCAATGGCGCTTCCGCTGTCGGCGGCGGCGCAGGGCCTCATCCGCGACGCCGAGATCGAGCAGACCCTTCGCGACTACTCAGACCCGCTGTTCGAAGCCGCCGGCCTCAAGCCGTCGGACGTGAACATCTACATCATCCAGGACGACACGCTGAATGCCTTCGTGGCGGCAGGCCAGAACGTGTTCCTTCACACCGGCCTCATCATGGAGGCCCGCAACCCTGAAGAACTGAAGGGCGTTATCGCGCACGAAACGGGACACATGGCGCTGGGCCACAGCGTTACGCGCGAGGCGGCTTACGGCAACAGCGGCAACGTCTCGCTCATCACGATGGGCCTGGGCGCGCTGGCACTGTTCGCTGGCGCACCGGATGCCGCCCTCGCCCTCTTCGGCTCCGCGCCGCAGTTCGGCATGCTGAGCTTCTTCAAGCATACCCGATCGGAAGAAGCTGCTTCCGACCTGTTCGGCGTAAGCCTCATGGAAAAAACGGGGCAGTCCGCCGATGGCAACGTCTCCTTCATGGAGAAATTCCGCTACCAGGAACTGATGTCGGAATCGCGCCGCGATCCCTATTTCCGCGCGCACCCTGTCTCCAGCGACCGCATCGGCACAATCACCCGCCGTGCGAAGGAAATCTCTGCAAGCGCGCGCGAACAGACGCCGGAAGAGATCATGGATCTCAAGATGATGCAGGCGAAGCTTGTCGGCTTCATCGGCCCGGCCAACCGCGTGCTCTCGCGCTATCCCGCTACCGACACCTCGCTGCCCGGCCGTTACGCCCGCGCTATCGCCGCCTATCGCGCTGTCGATATCAAGGCCGCGCTGACGCAGACCGACTCGCTCATCGCCGAGCAACCGGCCAATCCGTATTTCGAGGAGTTGAAAGGCCAGATCCTTTTCGAAAGCGGGCGCTCCGAGGAGTCGGTGGTCCACCACCGCCGTTCGGTTGAGCTCGCGCCCCAGCACGCGCTTCTCAAGGTGAACCTCGCGCGCTCCCTCATCAGCACGAAGGAAGACGAAGCCATCAAGGAAGCCGAAGGTCTTCTGATGGACGCCATCCAGCTCGAGCCCGACAATGCCTTCGCCTGGAACCAGCTCGCTGTGGTTTACGCAAAGCAGAGCCGCATAGCCGACGCGGACCTTGCAACGGCAGAGGAAGCCTACATCCTCGGCGACCTGAGCCGCGCCTACGTCTTCTCCCGCCGCGCCGTCGACAAGCTCGACCGCAACACCCCGAACGGCCAGCGCGCGGACGACATCATGGCCCTGTCAGATCCGCGTAGCCGGCCCCGTACCGCCCGCCGCAGCCTCAGCGAAATGGCGCTCGATCACAAATCCGATCAGAAGCCCGATCACAAGTATTGACGCGATAATCCGGGCAAACGCGCCCACCCTCTCTCAAGACACGCCGGGCATTCTCGCCCGCAAGGAACCTTCGATGCGTATCAAGACTGCCCTCGCCACTCTGCTCGCCATCGGCGCGGTCGCCTGCTCGGGCGAAGTGAAAGCCCCGGACGCTGTTGGCGGCCTGGAAAAGGCGCAGGTCGAAGCCATCGTGAAGGAATACCTCCTGCGCGAGCCGGAAATCCTGCTCGAGATGCAGGTCGCCTATCAGCGTAACCAGCTCGCCACCCAGACGATCGCCGCCGAAGGCACTTGGGACAAGCTGCTGGCCTCGTCCAAGGACGATCCCTTCATCGGCCGCAAGGATGCGCCGATCACCATCGTGGAATTCTCCGACTATGACTGCGGCGTCTGCAAGGTTGCGGTCGACTGGGCCATCGCGCAGGTCGACGATCGCAATGGCGACGTGAAACTCATCGTGAAGGAGTCCGCCGTGCGCGGCGAAGACTCCCGCCGCGCCGCCATCGCCGCCACCGCCGCGCACCAGCAAGGCAAGTATCGCGAGATGCACATCGCCCTGATGCGCGCGCCCGCCAACGCCTACACGCCGGAAAATCTCGAAACCATCGCCCGCTCCGTCGGCCTCGACGTCGCGCGCTGGAAAGCCGACATGGCCAAGCCCGACCTGATCGCCCGCGTCGACCGCTCGGTGCAGGAATTCGACATGGCCGGCCTTCAGGGCACGCCGTCCTTCCTCATCAACGGCAAATTCGTCGGTGGCTTCGCCGCTGCCGAACTCGACAGCCTCATCCAGGCCACCCGCAGCCAGATCGGGGGGTAAGGAAGAGTCCTGCCCCAGCGAAGCTGGGGAAGGTGGCAGTCGCGGAGCGGCTGACGGAAGGGGCCGCCCGCAAAGCGGGCGGATGGCTCAACAGCGAAGCCCTAAATCAACCCACCCAGCGGGCTCGACGGATCGGCGTACATCTTTTTCGCCATCCGTCCCGCCAGATACGCCTCGCGCCCCGCGATCACCGCATGCTTCATCGCGCGCGCCATGCCGATCGGATCCTTCGCCGCCGCAATAGCCGTGTTGGCGATCACCGCATCGCACCCCAACTCCATAGCGATCGTCGCGTCCGAGGCCGTGCCCACGCCCGCATCCACCAGCACCGGAACTTTGGCTTGCTCAACAATAAGCCGGATGTTCACGCGGTTCTGGATGCCCAGCCCAGACCCGATCGGCGAGGCCGCCGGCATGATCGCCGCAGCGCCCGCCTCTTCCAGCCGCTTCGCAAACACGACGTCATCGGTGCAGTACACCATCACGTCGAAGCCATCCTTTACCAGCATCTCGGTCGCGCGCAGCGTCTCGATCATGTCCGGATAAAGGTGCGCCGTGTTTGACAGCACCTCCAGCTTCACGAGAGTCCACCCGCCCGCCTCCCGCGCCAGCCGCAGCGTCCGCACGGCGTCCTCGCCCGTGAAGCATCCCGCGGTGTTCGGCAGGTAGGTGAACTTCTTCGGATCGAGATGGTCGATCAGCCGATCCGATCCGGTGTCCGCGACATTCACCCGCCGCAACGCCACCGTCACGATCTCGGCGCCCGCAGCCTCCGCCGCCTCGGCATTCTGTGCGTACGAGGCATACTTCCCCGTCCCCACGATGAGTCGCGAGGAGAACGTTCGGCCTGCGATGATGAGGGCGTCGCTCACGGTGTGCGAAGGGGTAGTGGTGTCTGCCATGATTTGCCTTCGCTCATCACTTTATGTTGGTCCATGACGACACTCGCTCGCCATGCACATGCAAGAGCCAGCAACAGCACAGGCACCGCAAACGCAATACTACCGATCCAACTCTTCTGCCGGGCAGGACCAAAAAGTACGACCAGTCCGCTTAGCGTGAACAGGGCAGCGGAACCCAAAGAAAGATTCAGCGCGGAGGTCGCATTTTGGGCGTTCCAGATTTGTGGATTCATCGAAGCGAGGAACGCCATGGGCAAAGCCGGCAATACGGCCAGGACGGCGACTGACCACCTAAGCAATCCACCCCAAACTGGCGCCGAATTGGGCCCC
>JAVBYB010000267.1 GCA_030824255.1 bacterium | reverse complement strand
TCATGGCCGCGATCGTTACGGTCATCGCGCTGGCCGCCGAACAGCGGCGGATAGGTGTTGCGGTCGCGGTCGTTGTTGTTCCAGTTGCCGCCACCGCCGCCATGGTTGCGGTCGTCCTTGTAGCGGTAGCGCCGGCCGCCGTCCCAGTGATCGCGGCGGAAGTGGCGACCATGGTCGCGCAAGTAGGAGCCGCCGAGACGGTTCTGGTACCAGAAGTAGCCGTCGGGATCCCAGTAGCCGCCGTAAACGGGGCCGTAGAAATCGTCGTAAAAGGCGTCATGCCAGATGACGGTCGTGCCGCCGCCGGCATACGGGCCGCCGTTGTAGGCGTAGCCATAACCATCGCTGTAGCCGTAGCCGTCGTCGTAATACCCGTAGTCCGAGTATCCGCCGTAGCCGTACGAATCGTAGGTGGAGCAGGCGCCAAGGCCCGCGAGGGCGAGAGGCGCGGCAATCAGGGCAAAACGCATTTTCATGAACCGGAGTGTGACAGGCGAACCTGAACGCAGCACAACGTTTCGTTGCCGAACTGCGGAATTCTAGGCGCGGCCGGGGCTGGCGCTGAGATCCGGCGCAGGCGTCGGGTCAGGGACGCCCGGGCCTGGAACCGGTTTGTCCTTTTCGGGGATTTCGTGGTTTCCGACGTCAAACGATGAGCTGCCGGCAAAGCGTGACGTGCCGTCATAATGCGAGTTGTCGCTCTGGCACGCGGCGAGTGTGCCAATGGCAGAGAAGACAGCGATCGCAGCAAGGACTTTCATGGCGGGGTCTCGCGTGTGCGGACAGGGCCACGATTGAACACCCACGATGGGGGCTAGGTTCCCGTACGGATATCAGCCCTGCCCGTCTTCCTTTGGCGGTGCAGGGAGTTCCGGATAGTCCGGCAGAGTGACCTGGCGCGGCCGCATCAGTCGCAACACGGCGAGCAATGCGAGAGCGATAACGCCGACCGCGACAAGGGCCGCAATCATGGGCTGGGACATGCTAGGCGACTCCCGCGACTCTGATGGCTCACTGACGAGACTCGCCGCTTGCCATCGGCATGGTCAAACGAACAAATGGTCATGTTGGTGGTCATCGTTCCGCCCCGATTTCTGACGGGCGATCAAAGGTGGGTTCCATGGGGATGTTTCACGGGGATATCGCATGACCGTCACTGAAGCCGTTCGCCAGCGCATCTCGACGCGGGCCTTTCTCGACGAGCCCATTCCGAAGGACCAGCTGGCGGATCTTCTTTCGATTGCGCAACGCTCGCCATCGGGCGGCAATCTGCAGCCGTGGAAGGTCATCGCGGTGACGGGCGCCGCGAAAGACGAGATCGTCACCATGGCGCAACGTGTGCTGGCGGCGGACCCGATGGGGCCCGTGCCTGGCGACAGGCCGGTCTACCCCGATCTCACCGTGATCGATCCGATCTACAATGAACGGCGCAAGCGTGTCGGCGAGATGATGTACGAGAAAGTCGGCATCCCGCGTGAAGACCGCGCGGGGCGCATCATGTGGTTCGCCAACAATTATCGTTTCTTTGGCGCGCCGGTGGGCCTGTTCCTCGTCATCGACACGCGCATGGGCCATGGCCAGTGGGCGCACATGGGCATGTATATGCAAACGATCGCACTGCTGGCCGAGGAGCGCGGCTGGGGCACGTGCATGCAGGAATGCTGGGCGCGCCTGCGCATTGAACTGCACGAGCATTTCAAGCTGGACGAGCATCACATGCTCTATGCCGGCATGGCGCTGGGCGTGCCCGATCCGGACAACGCGGTGAACGATCTTTATGCGGAGCGCGCACCGCTGGATGAGGTCGTGGAATTCAAGGGGTTCTGAGACAAGGCCTCGGACGGAATCGCAAAGCGGCCGGCGTGAGGTTCACGCCGGCCGCCTGTCATTTGGATTGCGAGATCAGTACTTGGTAGGCGGGATAGGCGTGGTCGTCGTCGTGACCGGGTGCGGTACAGCGACGGGCTTACCCTTGCGCAGAACGAAGAACTTCACCTGCACCGCTTCATCGCGATGGCGGCCACCGACACCGGCCCCGAAGAATGCCGCAACGGCGCCGACAAGCAACATTGCAGCTGTCATGAAGGCGGAGATGACGCCCAGCTTGCGGGCGATCTCGGCGCGACGCTCGGTCAGCGTCTCGTCGGCAGCTTCCGGATTGTCGACGCGCTCGGCAGACGCAGCCTGATCGATCTCGGCATTGGCGGCAATACTGACGCTTTCCACGACACCGCGACCATCGCCGGTCTGCGCAGCTGTGGTGACGCCGCCGATGAGTGCGAATGAGATGATGCCAGCAGCAATCACGCCAACGCCCCAAACCACGAGACCATGGAGACCATCGCGGACGTCGACTTCGTGTTCGGACAGTTCAGGCTGGCGGGCGCGGAGACGCGCCGCGATGTAGCCGCCTGCGCCGAAAGCCAGCAGCTGGATGACAAGCAGCCACAGGCCTGCGCCCATTGTGAAGAGCGCTGGCGTAGAACCTTCGCCTTCATAAGGGGAAGTCAGACTGAGCCCGATGCCGAGGCCGAAAGCGCTGAGCACGATGCCGATCGCCGTTGCGATGGCGGTGCCTGCAAGAATAGCGGACCAGTCTACCCTGGTATCGCGTGTGATGAATTCAGACATGGCTCAACCCAGTCCGACGAACGACAGGATCGCCAGCACGATAACGACGAGACCAACGAGATAGATGATTGAATTCACAGCCTGCTCCCACGCATGAGGCCAGCGCAACTGCTGGCCAAGTCAGACAGCGAAATGTTTCCGGGGCCGATTGGTTCCGTATTTGGTGAATGGTTATGGCGGGCTCCGCGATCCCGTTGCGTCACCTTCCGTTTGCGGAGATTTCGGTGGCTGCCCGTCAACCGCCCTCCACGAGGCCCATCTTCGTCATGCCTTCACGTTGGGCTGCCGCCATCACATGGGCGATGACGCCATATTCGGCTTCGCGATCAGCCTTGATATGAAGCTCGGGCTGAAGGGGTTTGCGCGCCTCCAACGCAAAGCGTTGCTGGAGTTCGGCGCGCGTGACCGCGACATCGTTCCAGCTGATCGCGCCGTCGAAACCGATGGTGATGCGAATGGGCGCTAACTGCTCTTGCGGAGGCGGACAGCCCTTGCAGGGAAGCGGTGTGCGAGCTTCACCGCATGACGCTGTGCGGGCAGAGTGACGATCAGCATGATGAGAAGCACGAGCATCACGTCGATCAATGGCGTGGTGTTGATTTCGGACAAGGGCTCGCCTTCGCGGGCTGCCCCCACGTTCATGGCCATTGATGGCCTCCCTGAATATTTGTCGTTGCGATCTCTAGGCGCTTTGAGATTACAAATGTAATCCCCAAATGGTCGGAAGGCAATCCGAGCGCGAAAAAATCCGGGCGTACGTGGTTTTCCGCCCGTGCAAAGCCGCCCTATCATAGGCGCAGCGGAGAAGGAGATTCACATGC
>JAVBYB010000022.1 GCA_030824255.1 bacterium | reverse complement strand
GTACGGCCGCCGCCTTGGCCGCGCCTTCCAGATCGTCGACGACCTGCTCGACTATGGCGGCCTCACCGCGGTGATCGGCAAATCCGTCGGCGACGATTTCCGCGAAGGCAAACTCACCCTGCCCGTGATCTATGCGCGCGAGACTGGCGATGCGGACGCCCTCAAATTCTGGGACCGCGTGATGGGCGCCCGCGACCAGCACGAAGGCGACCTTGCTCACGCCATCCACCTGATCCGCGCCTCCGGCGCCGCTGACCGCACGCTGCAGACCGCGCGCGACGAAGCCGCCGCCGCCCGCGACGCGCTTGCCCGCGCCGCATCTGCATCTCCGTTCCTGGATGCGCTGGGTGAACTCGCTGACCAGTGCGTGAACCGGGCGTTCTAGCTGCCCGCTCGCCGGCTCTCAGAGCTGGCTCAGGAAACCTAGAGGATATCCGCGCCCACCAGGCCGTTGGCGACGCCGGCCCTGCGCACGCGCCAATGCACCCAGGTGCTGATCACCAACAGCGCGACGAAAGCGACGGCGGGAGCATAGCCGCCCAGCATGGTCGCGGCGACGGCGACCACCGCGGCGTTCAGCCCCCAGACGGCGTGCACGCCGGCCACCTGCGTGTGCTTCAGCCCCGCCTTGATGGCGATCTGATAGACATGGTCGAGGTGGGCGACGAACAGCTTCTTGCCGTGCTTGGTCCGCCAGGCCAGCGTCAGCAGTACATCCGACAGGAAGGGCAGCAGCAGGATCGCGGGCACGAAGACCAGGTCGGGCCGCAGGCGCACAAGCTCCAGCCCGAACGCCCCCAGCATCGCGCCGGTGAACAGCGCGCCCGCATCGCCCACGAACAGCAGCCCGCGCACATTCCACACCAGGAAGCCGACAAGCCCGCCCGCGAGCGCCGTGCAGGCCAGCGTGATATGCGGCGCGCCGATGACGGCGCCGCACGCCGCAAGCCCCGCCGCCGCAACACACGCCATGCCCATGGCGAGGCCATTGGCGCCGTCCATGAAGTTCACGGCGTTGATCACCACCACAAGCCACAGGATCGCCCCGGCGACCGCGATCGCAACCGGCAGCTCGATGACAGCGCCCGGCCAGAAGCCCAGCACATCCGCACGCACGCCCAGCAGCGTGATCCCCAGCGAGATCGCCATGATGGCCAGCAGCTTGATGAGCGCCCTCAGCTTGAGGATGTCGTCGGCAAGGCCAAGCAGCAGCACAGCCATCGCGCCGCCAATCGCGATGACAAGCGAGGCGTGATAGCCGACGCCGGTCAGCTCGACATCGGTTGCAATCGCCAGCGCGGTCGACAGTGCAACGGCGATGCCGCCCGCCGTGGGCACCGGTCCCTTCTGTTTCTTGCGCTCTTCGGTCGGTGCATCGACGATGCGCAGCGTGATCACCACGCGGCACAGGATCACCGACGGCACGGCGGCGAGCGCAAAGACCAGCAATATACGAAGAAGCTCGTCCATTGAGGGGCGGGCCCGCTCCTTGTGTGTGTCAGTCGTCAATCGGCACGGGCGCCGCGCCACGGAACAGCGTGGCGCGCACCCAGTATTTCTTCTTGGCTTCAGCAATTGCGCGCGCGGCGTAGGTCGCGCCCTCATCGCTATCGAACAGGCCGAAACAGGTGGGCCCGCTGCCCGACATGCGCGCGAGCAGGCAGCCCGGCTGCGCCCGGATCAGCGTCAGCGCGCGATTGATCTCCGGGCACAGCGCGATGGCCGCGGGCTCAAGATCGTTGCGATAGCCCGACAGCAGGTGAGCGAACGCTTCGGGCGTCTCGCCCCAGGGCGGCTCGACCTCCCGGAAGGCGCGATTGGCGCCCAGACGGTCGAACTTGTCGAACACCTTGCGTGTTTCCAGCGGGATGCCGGGATTGACCAGAATGGCGGGAAGATCCGGCGAGGCGACATCGATCAGCCGCTCGCCCGTGCCGCGCATCACCAGCGGACGCAGCCGCACGCAGGCCGGCACGTCCGATCCCAGCTGCTGCGCGATACGCTCCAGCGCCGCTTCGCCGAAATCGACGCCCCACATTTCGTTCAGCACGTGCAGCGTCGCCGCCGCATCCGCCGATCCGCCGCCGACGCCGCCCGCCACCGGCAGCTCCTTGTGCAGCACCAGCGCCGCGCCGAACGCGCTACGGTCGCAGGCTTCGCGCAGCGCCATGGCGGCCGCCAGCGTGAGATTGTTCGGCGCGCCGCGCAGCGCCTTGGCGCCTGCTCCCTCGACGCTGAGCATCATGTAGGGCGCGGAGCGCGCTGAAATGCGATCGGCGGCGCGCGTATCCGCAAACACGACAAGGCTATCCACCGGATGCAACCCGCCCGGACCCGGCGAGCCGACATGCAGGTAGAGGTTCACCTTTGCAGGCGCCCATGCCGTTGAGAAGTTTGCGCGATCGGGAGACAGGCTCATGGTCGCGAAGCTAGACTCGCTCCGGGTTCGGCTGGCAACCCCCTCGCGAGCTTGTCTTTCAACATCGTCGCGCGTTCGGGATCAGGCTTGAGGTTGAGCGCGGCGGTCCATTCGAACCGCGCCTCGACCTGACGCCCTGCCCGCCAATAGGCATCGCCCAGATGGTCGATGATGTCGCCATCGGTCGGTGACAAGGCTGCCGCGCGTTCGAGATAGTCGATCGCCTGCTCGTACTGGCCCAGCCGGTAATAGGCCCAGCCGAGACTGTCGATGATGTAGCCCTGGTCTGGCCGCGCCTCCGCCGCGCGGCGGATCAGGCCCAGCCCCTCCTGCACGCGCACGCCCTGATTGATCCAGCCATAGCCGAGATAGTTGAGCAGCTCCGGCCTGTCCGGCTCCAGCGCGAGCGCAGCTTGCAGGTCCGCTTCGGCGCCCGGCCAGTCGTCTTTCTCGCTGCGCACCGTCGCCCGCGCGAACAGCACGCGCCAGTCAGCGACGCCTGCCGCCGTGTCTGCCGCAATCGCACGGTCATACAGCTTGCGCGCAATATCGAGCTGCCCGTTGAAACGATTGAGATCGCCGGCCCGCACGAGGATCTCGCGGCGGTCGGACAAGGCCAGCGCCTGCTGCGCAACTTCCAGCGCCTCGGCCGGACTGTCGGCCAGATGGAGCAGCCACGCCTCTTCCATCCGCGCATCCGCCGCCCACGGCGAAGCATCCTCCACGCGGCGCAGGGCCGCCGCCGCCGCCGCCGGACGCTCCTGCCGTTCGAATGCATCCGCGAGCGCAATCCGCGCCGGCGCCAGGGTCGGATCAAGCTGCAGCGCAAGCGACTGACGCATCGCCGAGAGTTCAGGGCTCGAACGCACCAGTCCCAGTCCCGAGATGATGTGGATCACCAGAGCCGCGCCATCCTTCGCGCCGAGCTTCGGCCGCGCCAACGTCTTGCCCGCTTCAAGGTCGGCAAGCACGCGCGCGGAGCCGGGACCCACCGGACCTTCAGCCGCCGCCAGCTGGATCAGTTCACGCGCGCC
>JAVBYB010000208.1 GCA_030824255.1 bacterium | reverse complement strand
GCCGCGACCTCGCGGGTGTTCTTGCGGTAGCGCAGGAAGCCCGTCAGACGGCGGTGGTCGGCCGGCTTGCTCAGCGTGTTGCGCAGGATCTGCCCGAACCGGATCGCCTGACTACACAGGAGAAGGCGTATCTGCTGCTCGCAGCAAACGCGCTCTCCGGCGGCCAATCTGCCGTCAATGTGGCGGTACAGGGCGAGGCGCAGTCTGTTGGCAATGGCGTGTTCCGTATAAGTGAAGCCCAGATGTCGCGTCCGCCCAGCTTCACGAACCGTGGGCAGGGCCAGCTTTATGTGACGGCCATCTCGCGCGGTTCGCCCGCAACGGCGCCGGCCCCGGCCTTCGATGGCCTTCTGGCGCAAAAGCAGCTGTGGTCGCCGACGGGGAACTCGCTGGATGGAACGAGCTTCCGTCAGGGTGAGCGCATCATCGTTGCGATCACAGTAGCGGCGTCAGACATGCGGCGTACGCCACTGGTGGTTGCCGACCTGCTGCCGGCGGGCTTCGAGATTGAAGCCGTCTTGCGTCCGGAAGATGCCGGTGCCTCTGGTCCTTACCGGTTCCTGGGTGAAGTCGTCGCGCCAGATATCGCGGAGGCGCGGGATGACCGCTTCATCGCGGCCTTTGATCTATTCGACCAGCGCCGCATGACGGTTGCCTACATGGTTCGAGCCGTAACGCCGGGAACGTTCACGATGCCGGGTGTGGTAGCCGAGGACATGTATCGGCCGGACACGTTCGCACGCACGGGCTCGCGGACGATAACGGTGGCCAAGCGGTAGGGAGCAGGCGCGGCCTCGGGACGGGCCGGCGTATACACGATGAACGTGAAGTCGCGTGACAGGTTGAGGAAGTTGCTGCCCCGGAAGGGGTGGCGCTTCCGCCTGTGGTGGCCGCCGGAGTGGTGGCGGCGCGTGGCGCTTGTGCTTCTCTACGCGCTGTCGAGCGTCGTGCTGATCGACTGGATTTTGCCTCCACCGCTGTATCGGGCTGAGGTGATCTCGGGCGTCGTGATGGATCGGCGCGGAGCCGTAATGCGTGTCTTCCCAGTGGAGGACGGCAAGTGGCGCATGCAGGCGCATCTCGACGCCATTGATCCCGATTTCATCGAGGCGTTGCTGGCTTACGAGGACAAGCGGTTCATGTCGCATGGCGGCGTGGACCTGCTGGCGCTGGGGCGGGCGACGAGTTCGCTGGCGTCGGCAGGTCGCGTGGTGTCCGGCGGATCGACGATCACGATGCAGACGGCGCGCCTGCTGGAGCCGCGGCCGCGCAACATCGTGTCCAAGTGCATAGAGGCATTCCGAGCGTGGCAGCTTGAGCGACGGCTGAGCAAGAACGAGATCCTCGAACTTTATCTGACTCTCGCGCCATACGGCGGAAACGTGGAGGGCGTACGCGCGGCGTCGTGGGCGTATTTCGGGCGCGAGCCAGACAATCTCTCGCCGGACCAGATCGCGATGCTGATTGCGCTGCCGCAATCGCCGGAAGCGCGGCGGCCGGACCTGAGACCGGATGCGGCGATCGTGGCGCGTGAGCGCGTTCTCATGCGACTGGCGCAGGAAGGCGTGTTCGCGAAGGACCTGGCGCGAGAGTCTGCGGAGTATCCGGCGCCCAAGCGTCGTGATTTTCCGACCTTGGCATGGCATGCTTCGGAAGAGGCGCTGCGGCGGGCCGCGCGGCACGACGACATTCGAACGACGATCGACCTTGCCCTTCAGAAAGAGGTGGAAGCGCTCGCGAAGCGGACGGCAGGGCCGGAACGCGAGGGTGTGCAGGTTGCTGTGATGGTGGTCGACATCGCGGCGCGGGAAGTGCGGGCAGTAGCGGGATCCGCAAACCGGGGCACGGCGGGGGGGTGGATAGACCTGACCGACAGGCCGCGATCGCCGGGTTCGACGCTGAAGCCGTTCATTTACGGGCTGGCGTTCGATGATGGCGTCGCCGCGCCGGACACGCGGATCGCGGATACGCCGAAACGGTTCTCGAGTTACAGGCCTGACAACTTCGATCGGTCCTTCCGCGGCGATGTTACGGTGGCGCAGGCGCTGCAACATTCGCTGAATATTCCGGCGGTGTCCGCGCTGGATGCGGTCGGCGCACAGCGATTTGCGGCGGCGCTGGCGTTTGCGGGGGCGGATCTGTCGATGCCGCTGTCGGCTGAGGACGATGCCGGACTGGCGATTGCGCTGGGCGGGGCGGGTCTGACCGTGCGCGAGTTGGCCTTGCTGTATGCGGCGTTGGGTGATGACGGGCGAGCATTGCCGCTGAACTGGTTGCAGTCCGAGGTCGAGGCGGCGCGAACAGCGAAAACGCCGGCGACGCAGGTCATGTCGGCGCAATCGGCGCGTCAGATCGTGGACATTCTGGCGGCGGCGCCCGCCCCAGCGGGAAGGATGCCCGCGCAACTGACACAGCAGGCGCCCGTGATCGCGGCAAAGACGGGAACGTCTTACGGATACAGGGACGCATGGGCGGCGGGCATTGGAAACGGCCACGCTGTAATCGTGTGGATCGGGCGCGCGGATTCGGCGCCGAGGCCGGGCGTGACGGGGCGCGATGCGGCGTTGCCCGCGTTGTTCGAGGTCTACGACGCGATCGCCCGGATCATGCCCAGGCGGAACACCGGGCCGAGCCTGCGCGAGGAACTGCCGGGACAGCACTTGCCGCCCGCCGCACTGGCGCGGTTCGAACGCGCCAACATGCCGCCAACGATCATGTTTCCGCCGGACGGCGCAGAAGTCTGGAAGGATCAGGATCACACGTCTTTCGTGTTGTCGGCGGAGGGGCATGGCCGCCTGGCCTGGTATGTGGATGGGAAGCCGCTGGGGCGGAATGTGGCGGGGGACGCGGTGTGGCGTCCGGGTCTCGCAGGCTTCTACGTGCTGTCGGTGGTGGACGATGCCGGACGGGCAACGAAATCACGCGTGCGGGTGATGAGCCCCGACGGCTGAGGCCGTCAGCGCGCCAGTCTCTGGATCAGCTCGTTCTGAGCAACAACCTGACGGCCGCCTTCTATGAGGGCGTCGATGTCCGTCTTCGGAAGACTGACGGCTGTTGCAGCTTTTCCCAGCGTGGCGAAACGCTTGTCCTTCAAGTCTGCGAAGGCGATCACATCCATCCGGACCGTGAGGTCCTTGCAGTCCCAGCCGGGCGCGGCGCCGAGCTGTTGTGCTTCTTCGGTGGAGAGCGAGCAGCGCCAGGCGACCGTGTCCTGTCGCCACGACTGGAGCGTATCACGCAGAGCATCGGCGGCGGCGCGCTTGGGCGCATTTACGGCAATGCTCATGGCTGTCTCGATCAGTTGCGTGCCATCAGGGCCAGATTCACGTAGCGCCCAATCACCTTCCGCGTCTCGCTCGGCATTGATGATCAGAAAGGTGAAACTGCGCATCCGGACCGCGTCCCGCATCGACAGCGGCGCAAAAGCAGTCTGTCCGGCGGCGCGCAGAGTCACGAGGCTGGAGACGC
>JAVBYB010000280.1 GCA_030824255.1 bacterium | reverse complement strand
GGCCATGGCCGTCCTCCTCAATCGTTTCCGGGTGCTGCTTACCTATCTTGCGCGAAGCGGGGCGTAGCCAAGGTGCATGCCAGCGTCGACGATGATGAAATCGCCGGTGACATGGCGGCTCTCCGTGCCCGCGAAGAACAGGATTGTATCGGCGATGTCTTCAGGCATGGACGCCACCTGAAGTGGGGTGGACCTTGCAACCTGTTCGGCTGTCGCCGTTTCCACCGCATCGCCCTGATACTTCGTGAACCAGCCGGAGCCGATATAGCCCGGGCACACGGCATTGACGCGAATGTTCGGCGCCAGTGCTCGCGCGAGGCTGAGCGTCATGGTGTTGAGGGCGCCCTTTGTGGCCGCGTAGGCGATAGAGGAGCCGATGCCGGTTACGCCGGCAATGGAGGAGACGTTGACGACGGAGCCCTTGCCGCCGGCGGCAAGATGCGGCTGGGCGGCGCGGGTCATCTGGTAAACGGCAACCACGTTGACCTTGTAGAGCTTCAGGAAATCGTCGGCTTCCAGCGCATCAAGATCTGAGTGCTTGGCAAACTTCGTGATGCCGGCATTGTTCACGAGAATGTCGAGCCCACCGAACCGCGCGACGGCGGCGGCGACGAGCGCACGACAATCGGCGTCCTCGCCGACATCCGCCTGCACCGCGAAAGCGTCGACGCCCAGAGCTTTGCATTGGGCAACGACTTCGTTGGCGGCGTCCGCACTCGAGTTGTAGTTGATGCAGACGCTGGCGCCGCGCCGTGCAAGGCCGATCGCTGTCGCCGCGCCAAGCCCAGTGCCGCCGCCGGTCACAATTGCACGTTTGCCGTTCATGCTGTTGGCGCCACTCATGTGTTTTCCCTTGCCTCGCCGTCGCGTACCGACGTTCTCCATTCTAACTGACATTGCCCGGGCGGTGCGGGCAAGGCAAAGAGAGCGGCACACATTTGGAGGCCGCGATCAAAACCGTGGGCCAGTCGCTTATTTCGCAACTGATCGCGGAGCGTCTACCGTTGACGCCTGTTCCGACTATTCGGGAAATCTGCCTGCACAAGGCCCATCCGAACAGTGGATTGGCGCGTTTCGGCGAGGCCGATCCGGATTTCAATGCACCCTACTGGGCGCATTGGTGGGGCGGCGGGCTCGCGCTTGCGCGGCACGTGCTTGATTGTCCAGAAATTGTGAAGGGGCGGCGCGTGCTGGACCTTGGCGCTGGATCGGGAATAGTTGGGATTGCTGCCGCTCTGTCAGGCGCAACACATGTGCTTGCTGCAGATGTTGACCGGTATGCCATCGCAGCGACAGCTCTAAACGCGGTCGCCAATGGCGTGGCAATTGAAACGTACCTCGGAGATCTGACATCCGGCCCGGCGCCTGGCGTGGATGTCATGCTCGTCGGCGACCTGTTCTACGAAGCCGACTTGGCGAAGCGGGTGGCGGTCTTTCTCGAACGGTGTCTTGATGCCGGCATAGCCGTGCTGGTGGGAGACCCCCATCGGGCGCACCTGCCGCTGAAACGCCTTAGCTTGATTGCGGAGTATCCGGGACCGGATTTCGGCGCCACCGACGGGGGAACTCCTGCGCGCAACGCGGTGTTTGAGTTCAGGCGGAGTTAGCGCGAACGCAAGCGGCCGACGGAGAAACCGCCGGCCGTCGAAATCGTCAAATGCGTGAACGCTAGTTGCCGCCCCGGGGCGGGCCCATGCGGAGGGCCAGGAACTGGTCCTTCGTGATGAAGCCGTCGCCATCAGCGTCGACGCGTGATTCCCAGATCTGGTCAGCCATTGCCTTGGCTTCCTCCGGCAGGACGGACAGCCACTCGGCTTTATCAAGTTTCTTGTCGGCGTTCTTGTCCGCAGCGGCAAAGCGGGCTTCGCGCTGTTCCGGCGTCATGGCGCCCGGTCCCTGCGCCACAGCCTGGCCGGCGATGCCGGCGGCCAATGTGATTCCGGCAAGAATCGTCATGATCTTCATGGTCGCAGGTCTCCATGCCCGATCGGGCGTTTCTTCCCTTGTTCGCGCCTTCCACAGGGCGTTTGCAAGGTTGAACGGCAGCTTTTCGGGCATCCGTCTCAGGTGTGTGTCAGTGAGTGGGTGATTAGGTCGCTGAACATGAATGGGGGCTGAGCGCGACTTCGCACCTGCGAAGGCTTCATGACAGCGGAACGGGGTGCTAGGAAAACCGCATTGAGTCAGCGCCCGGAGAGCCTGAATGGCCCTGTCGTTTCCCGATTTCACCCAGCTACCGCTTGGGGAGACCGCCAGAAGCGGCGATCTCGCCGCGTGGGCGAAAGCAGCCGGTGAAGGCGCGACGTCGCTCTGGGAGACGCCGGAAGGACTGCCGGTAAAACCGCTACACACAGCAGCCGACATCGCCGGGCTCGATTTCCTCGATGATTTTCCGGGCATCGCGCCATTCGGCCGTGGCCCCTACCCGACCATGTACACGAACCAGCCGTGGACCATCCGGCAGTATGCCGGATTTTCTACAGCCGAGGATTCGAATGCCTTCTATCGCCGCAACCTTGCGGCCGGTCAGAAGGGCCTGTCTGTCGCTTTCGATCTGGCGACTCACCGCGGCTATGACTCCGATCATCCGCGTGTGACCGGCGATGTCGGCATGGCCGGTGTCGCGATCGACTCGATCTACGACATGCGCACACTGTTTGCGGGCATCCCGCTCGATCAGATGTCGGTGTCGATGACGATGAACGGCGCCGTGCTGCCGGTTCTGTCGCTTTACATTCTCGCCGCCGAGGAACAGGGCGTGCCGCCGGAGAAACTCTCGGGCACGATCCAGAACGACATCCTCAAAGAGTTCATGGTGCGGAACACCTATATCTATCCGCCCCGCCCCTCGATGCGCATCATCTCCGACATCTTCGCCTACACGTCGCAGAAGATGCCGAAGTACAACTCGATCTCGATTTCCGGCTATCACATGCAGGAAGCCGGAGCGACGGCGGACCTGGAGCTCGCCTACACGCTGGCCGACGGCGTTGAGTACATCAAGGCTGGCATGGCGGCCGGCCTTGGCGTCGACAAGTTCGCGCCACGCCTGTCGTTCTTCTGGGCGATCGGCATGAACTACTTCATGGAAGTCGCGAAGATGCGGGCTGGCCGCCTGCTCTGGGCGAAGCTCGTGAAGCAGTTCGATCCGAAGAGCGACAAGTCGCTGTCGCTGCGCGCGCACTGCCAGACGTCCGGATGGTCGCTGACAGCGCAGGACGTCTACAACAACACAATCCGCACATGCCTTGAAGCGATGGCGGCGGCTGGCGGCCAGACGCAATCGCTGCACACGAACTCGTTCGACGAAGCGCTGGCGCTGCCGACCGACTTCTCGGCGCGTATCGCGCGGAACACACAAATCTTCCTGCAGCAGGAAGCCGGCGCCTGCCGGTCGATCGACCTGTGGGGCGGCTCCTACTATGTCGAGCGCCTGACCTACGATCTCGCACGCAAGGCCTGGGCCCATATCC
>JAVBYB010000182.1 GCA_030824255.1 bacterium | reverse complement strand
CTGCGCCTTGTACATGGAGAGCACGATCTTATCGGCGTTCCAGTAACTGATGAGATTGCCAACCAGTGCGAAGGCGAGAGCGATGGCCATGCCCATCGGGCCGCCGATCAGGTAGCCGACGCCGACAAAGAGAGCGGTCATCGCGGCCAGAAGCATGAAAGTCTTTATGTGGTTCATGGCTTGGAATGTGGCCCTTCCGCGCGGCAGCTCAAGATGGCGTCTGAGCAGTTGGTCATGCAGACTGGATTCCGTTGCCGAAAGAACTATCTGGTTCTGCCAAGTGGGAAGACGCCCTGAATACGCTGAATTTTGTGTACAGGGGGAGGGGGCCGCCCGGATGGGCGGTTTACGGTAGCAGACAGGATACACGAATGTATTCCCCTGACGCCCGGACCGGGGCAGTTGGCCACCGACCCGCGGCCCCCACGCGGCGCTTCGCCCTTAAAGCGGCGACGGACGCCGCGCACGAGCATGTCGAATCCATTATTCGCACCAGGGGTATGTTCGATACAGCCGAGGGATACCGCTGCTATCTGCAGGCGAGCTGGCGGCTGCGTCTGCAGCACGAAGACCAGCTGGATCGCAGCAATGCTTCAGAGATCTGGCCGGAATGGAACGGTCGGCGCATCGCCGGACTGGCATTTCAGGATCTGGCGGATATAGGGCTGGCGCCTGGCCATCCACCGGAAAAACTCAGTGCGCCGCTGTCACTCAAGGAACTGCTGGCGACACTTTACGTTCTCGAAGGTTCGTCGCTGGGCGCACGGGTACTTGTAAAGTCGGTGTCAGTATTGGGCTTTTCCGCTTCTCATGGTGCGCGTCACCTTCACGCGCAGGCAGGCGACACGGGGGCATGGCGCAGCTTCGTGGCGACACTGGACACCGCTTCCGTCGAGCCGTGCCATGATACGGCAAACGCCGTTTTCGCGCGGTTTGCCGCCGCTTACGAGCAGGTTTCTGCTTGATGGGTGGATCTTCCGACATTCCCCTGCAGAGCGGTCCCACCCCGCGCTTCGGCGAAGCCGACCTGACCAATTGCGATCGCGAGCCCATCCATATTCCGGGCTCTATCCAGCCTCATGGCGCAATGCTGGTCTATGACATCGATCGCCAGATCATTACCCACGCATCGTCCAATGCGACAATCCTGCTCGGCGAGCGGGAATTGATCGGCGCGCGCCTGGATGCGGCGATTGGCGCGACCCCTGCCCATGCTGTGCGAAATGGCGCTGCGAAGTCCGTCGGAGCGTCCGCGCCGGGCCTGTTGTTCAACCAGTCCGTCGATGGTTGCGATACACTGTTCGACGTTGCGGCTCACGCCTATCACGGGCGCACGTTTCTGGAATTCGAACCCAGCGCACGTGGCGCGGACGGGTACGGCCCGCTCGAATTGACGCGAGCACTGTCACGCCGTCTCGCCGACGAGCACTCTCTGCCGAAGCTCGCACGGGCGGCGGCGCGGATGGTATCGCTTATGCTCGGCTACGATCGCGTGATGATCTACCAGATGCTGCACAATGGCGCCGGTCGCGTGATTGCCGAGCAGAAGCGCCCCGACCTCAACAGTTTCCTGGGCCAGCATTTTCCGAAGTCAGACATTCCGGAGCAGGCGCGCGAGCTCTACAAGCGCAACTGGATCCGCATGATCTCCGATGTGAGCTACACTCCGCAGCAGGTCCTGCCCGCTATTCCCCAGTCAGAAGCGCCGCTGGACATGAGCTATGCGCAGCTGCGTTCAGTTTCTCCGGTGCATTGCGAGTACCTCAAGAACATGGGCGTGGGCGCGTCCATGTCGATCTCCATCGTTGTGGACGGAGAGCTTTGGGGTTTGATCGCCTGCCACCATTATTCACCGAAGATCGTGCCGCTACCCCTGCGCGTCGGCGCGGAGATGTTCGGTCAGGTTTTTTCGCTTCAGGTCGAAACGCTGGAGCGCCGGGAGCGGTTCGAGATATCAAACCGTGCGCGGCAGCGGCTGGATCGCATCGTATCAGAGCTGCCGCCAGAAGAAGAGCTACACGAGTCTCTTTCCGCCCGGATCGAAGACATCGCGAAGCTGATACCGTGCGACGGGGCGGCCTTGTGGATCAACAACGCATGGATTTCGCATGGCGTAGTGCCGCCGGAAGAAGCGGTGAAGCCCCTCGCTCGGATGCTGAACGACAAGGCCGAAAGTCGGCTCTGGTACACCAACCAGATCGCCAGCGTCGTTCCTGAACTCACGCCGCATGTGAGTCAGGTTGCGGGCGTTCTGGCTGTGCCCATTTCGAAGATAGCGCGTGACTACCTTCTGTTCTTCCGCTCGGAGGAAAGTCGCTTCGTTGATTGGGCCGGCGAACCTGAGAAGACTGTGGGCCCGCTTGGCGATCGCCTGACGCCCCGCAAAAGCTTCGACTTGTGGCGGGAGGAAGTGCGCGGGCAGGCGACGCCGTGGACCGACGCCGACCTCGCCATTGCCGACGCCGCCCAGAATTATTTGCGCGATGTCGTTCTCCGTCACACGGAAGCAACAGCCGAAGAACGCAAGCGGACAGAGT
The DNA here is from genome assembly GCA_030824255.1 of bacterium. Lineage (GTDB taxonomy): Bacteria > Pseudomonadota > Alphaproteobacteria > Caulobacterales > Hyphomonadaceae > UBA7672. The sequence goes on along the minus strand of JAVBYB010000182.1, from coordinate 938 downwards.
TGCGGCGCAAGCTCGTCAATGAAGAACTGAACCATCGCGTGAAGAACATTCTCGCACTCAGCAAGTCGATCGTCGAACAGTCTCGCGCAGGGGCATCAGACATTGAAGCCTACGCGCAGGCCGTGACCGGGCGCATCCAGGCTCTGGCCTTCGCACATGACCAGATCACGCGCGAAGGCGAGGGAGGCGACCTGCGCACGCTGGTGGAGACCGAGATTGCGGCCTATGGCGGTACGAATAGGGCGGGGCGTTCTACGCTCGAAGGGCCGTCGCTGCGGCTGAACACGCGGGCGTATTCGAGCCTCGCACTCGTGGTGCATGAACTGGCCACCAACGCGGCGAAGTATGGCGCGCTCTCGACCAGCGGAGGCTCCATCCGGGTGGCGTGGGGGCTGACCGCTGCCGGCGATTGCGAAATGGTCTGGGAAGAGCAAAGCGAACGCCCGGTGTTGCCGCCGACGCATGTCGGGTTCGGGTCGACCCTTATTTCGCGGATCGTGCCGTATGATCTCGGCGGCGATGTGCAGATTGCCTATCCGCCCAAAGGCGTCACTGCGCGCATGGTCATACCAGCACGATACATCGTGGATGTGCACGAAATAGAGAATGTTATCGTTGAAGTAGCACCGGAACAGGCGGTGGAGCCTGCCCGTCTCGGTGGCTTGCGTGTCCTGCTGGTGGAAGATCAGGTTCTGATCGCGCTTGATGCCGAAGCGTGCTTGCGGGCGCTTGGCGCAGCACAGGTGATGATTGCGCCTACATCAGAGTCCGCTTTGAAATTCATCAATGAGCAGAGGCCCGATCTGGCCATTCTCGATGTGAATCTCGGCGACCACACGTCTGCGCCGGTGGCGGAGCTGTTGCGCGAGCTTGGCGTGCCCTTCATCTTCGCGACGGGCTATGGCGATACGCTTATGATCCCCGAGTCGATGCGGACT
>JAVBYB010000023.1 GCA_030824255.1 bacterium | reverse complement strand
GCGCTGGTTGAACAGGTTGCCGCCTTCCATCTCTTCGGCCTGCGCGCGCGAGAGCACGAGGGGCAGGCCTTCCGGCCGTTCCAGCCGCGTGACGGAGGCGGTGCTCCAGACGCCGTGGAGATCCGGCTTGCCCGACGGGGTGCGCGGGGGCTGGTAGTCGCCGGCGGCCTGCGCGGCGGCGTGCGGCGCGAGCACGATGGCCGATGCGCCCAACAGCGCGCCAAGCGCCACGGCGAGGGTGCGCGCCCGTAAACGGGTGGTCTGGCTGGACAGTGTCATGCGTCTCTCTCCCCGGCGCGCGAAGCTTTTGCCCCGTCTCTGCCTTGGGCAGGACATTGCCGCAGAGGCGCCGGGGGCTCAAGCGTGCAACAGGCAAAGGTTCGTGAGATCGGGCCGGGAACCCGCCCTAAATACGGTATGCCCCGGATGGCCGACAGGTCATCCGGGGCAACTGCATGTGTTTCTGACAGGCCTCTGGCCTAGTGGCGATTGCGGGTCAGTTCGCGCGACTGTTGCGGCTCGCTGTCCTTGGCGGCGCCTGAAGCGTCCTGGCCTTCGCCCCTGGGCGCTGCCGCATCGGCGCGGTCCAGAGGCCTGTGGCCCGGCGCGTGTGCGGGATCGTGCCCGCCGTCTGCCTCACCGTCTGCCGTCGCGGTCTGCTCGCCCTTGATGCTCTTCGCGGGAATGTTCTTCGCGGGCTGCGGAAACGGCGGCTGGGGCTTCGTCTCTGCGGTCTTGTCTTTGTCGCTGGTGGTCATGCGGGTCTCCTCCGTCGGTAGATAACGGAGGGACCGGCAGGAAGGTTGCCGCGATTACTCTTCGGTCGTGTCGGTTTCGGCTTCCAGCGGATCGGACGGCATGCGGTCGTAATGCTGGGTGGGGCGCACGCTGTCTTCGCGGCGACGGTCATTCGAGGGCTTGGGGCGCGCGTCGAACGTGGCCTTGCTGTCGGACGAGGTGATCGGGGCGAAGGATTTGCGAACCGGCGCCTGTTTGCCGGCGAAGGGCTTCTTGGGGGGGATCATGTGCGAGGTTCCTCGCGCGAGACCTGGAGACGCTCTCCCCGCCACACGCAGATGGCTATGCGCCTTAAGCGCCGCGAAAGCAATGGAACTCGGGATTGCTGCAACGAATGGCCGCTGGCGCCGCCAGCGGCCTCGATGTGGCGCCGCGAGATCTAGCGGCGGTTGAAGGTTGTCTTGTGCCGCTCTTCATAGGCGCGCTTGGACGCTTCGGGATCGCGCGGCGGCGGCGTGGGGCGGTTGTAACGGACGTTGTCTTCCATCTGCGCGGCGCGGTTCGCCTCGCTCGCACGCTGGGCCAGAGTCTGCGGTTTGACGGGCGACTGGGTGGAACGTGTCATGAAGTCTCCGCGCCTCTCAGCGCAACAGAACTCCACCACGCCGGGGCGACCTCCCAAACGTGGGCGCTGCCCACCCCCGACGCAACCGGCTTATTCCGGCCACCCGCCTTTGTTTGAACGCAGTTGGGGAGATGGGGCGGGGCCCGTCACGCCGCTCTCAGAGCGCGCCTGACCGCGTCGGGATCGGACTCGATCACGCGCAACAGCGTCTGTGCGGCGAGGTCAGGCGTGCGCAGGTTCTGTTCCCACGCGCGCACGGCGGCGACGGCGAGGCCGAACTCGGCGGCAAACCTGTCCTGCGAGAGGCCGGTGGCCTTGCGCACGGCCGCCACATCAATCGGCTTGCGCACGACGAGGCCGGGCACCTTCTCTCCGCGCATGTGGGCGAGCCCTTCGCGCAGTCCGGCGATGGCGCTGGCGCCGACGGACGGGACCTTGGCGCGCTTGGCGGGCGTGCGCTTGCGGGGTTTTGCCTTGGTGGTCATTGCTTGCTCCCTCGGGCTTGCGCCTTCAGTTCCTTCATCAGCTTCGCCATCTCGTTGACTTCCGCCTTCGAGACATTGCCGCGCTGGTTCTTGCCGTAGGCCGTCACCAGCAGGACAGCGACGGTGTCCGATATGTACGCGGTCAGCACGCGCCACCCGCCGCTCTTGCCGCCGCCGGGCTTCGCGATGCGAACCTTGCGGACACCGCCGGAGCCTTTGATGAGATCACCGGTCTGCGGGTTGGCCGCGATGAAATCGACGACAGCCGCTCGATCCTCCTCCGTCATGCCCGCGCGCTCGGCGGCGGCAAGATAGGCCGGCGTCTCGATGATCTCGTGCAGCGACCTCATACATTGTCATATACGACATTGTGGTAGCCGAAGCAAGGCCAGTATAGCGGGACAGCGCAAAGCGAGATAATGATCATGGTCTCGTTTCGGCTTGGTTGGATCGATTTTTGAGTACCGATGGGAAAGGTCTTCAGGTATGCTGGCGGTTCTCGAGATGTTGGTTTTGGGTGGGTTGTTCGTTGGCTCTACCGGCGTGCTATTTAATCATCGTTTTCGGGAAAATAAATTCATGGTCGTTGCCGCAGGGTTGGTGGCGCTTGCGTCGACCTACTTTTTGACGATTGAAGTCGTTAAGCAGGTGGTAAGAGATGAAATGACGGTCGATCTCCCGACTGCTTTGCCCGCCGTAGTTGAAGGAAGCGAACCCGCGCAGTTGCAGCTTGGAGAAATCTCCCAGCCCGCTCGTCAAAAACCGCCAACTGTTTTGAATGACACATCTGCTGGCCCAGCGGTTGTGGAAGAAGATCCAGAAACGCCGCAAGCTCAAGAAGTCAATCGACTGAAAGAGCAATACTCTCAGGTGCTGCTTCAACAGTACCGCGCCTATTTTGGCGAAGAGTGTGAAGTCATGGGTGACGGCGCGCCTAAGACAACGTTCGTGCGCGGCTTGTGCCGTGGAATCAGGATGGGTGCTCGCAACAGCGATACGCCTGGCTGCGTGATCTACTCTGCGGACTGGAGCTCCGATAACCCCTTCTCCGTCGACAACTGTACGGTGATTGAGGCTGACGGGAGCACAAATCTGGGCAGCCCGTACAATGACCGCTTTTGCTCAATTTTGACTAACGGCAAGGGTCTCGGCACGTGCGGCAAGTGACCAAGACGGCTACTCGCGGCGGTATTCAAACCCGCTTCACGAAGCTCTCGACCACCTTCTTCACGCCCGCCTTCTCGAAGTTGACCGTGAGCTTCGCGCCTTCGATGCCGACGATGCGGCCGTAGCCGAATTTTTCGTGGAAGATGCGTTGGCCCATAGCCAAGCCGCTGCTGGCGGCGGGGTCTGAGCTTGCCATCATGTCGCCGGGCGTGCGGCCGCGTTGCAGCGGGCGGCCGTCCGTGTCGCCGGCGCGGAAGGCGCGGCCTTCGATGTCTGGCGGGCGCGTGTTTCCACGTGAGGCGGAGGCGGCCTGGGCGCGGCGCCAGCCGGGGCTGTCATAGCCGCCGCGGAAACTGCCGGCGGAGGTGTTGTCGAACACGGCGCCGCCTTCCTTCTCATCGAGATTGGAGCCGCCAGACCGGCGGGCGGCGTACATGGGACCGGAGCCGCCGGGCTTGTCCC
>JAVBYB010000471.1 GCA_030824255.1 bacterium | reverse complement strand
GAGCAAAATCAGCGGAATGGCCGCTTCGGGATGGGTATGGAAGGCAGGGTGCATGTGGTTATCCGCGTACTGTAGCCCGGCCGGACACTTTAACGCTTCCTTGATCCGGCGCGCAGCAAGGTTCCGGTAATATCCGGGGTTTGCACATGTCATTCAACAGCAAGTCATCCGTGCGTCTGGCCGCCACTGTCGGCCTCGCCGCCCTGCTCACGGGTTGCATCACCGCCGCACCCGTCACCATGCAGGAAATGGCCGTCATCAATGCGGCCACCAACCCCATCCTGCCGGCCAGCCCGGAAGACCGCCTGCTGGCCGAAAAACAGGACCTGCTGACCCAGGCCAAGTTCTGGGCCGTCGAACACGAGAAGAACCCCAACGAATACGAGGCGGCGCTGAAATACGCCCGCATTCTCCGCGCGATCGGCTCCTCGCCCCGCGCCACCGAGATCGCGTCCCAGGCCCTCACGCTGAAGCAGGGCGATGTCGATCTCACCCTGATCTACGCGCAGGCCTCGCTGGACATGGGCAAGGCGGAAGACGCCGCCTACGCCCTCGCCCGCGCCGAAGCCGAAGGGAATGGCGACTGGCGCCTGATGTCCGTCATCGGCGTCACGCTCGACACCCTCGACCAACACCGGAACGCTCAGGACTATTACCGCAAGGCGCTCGCGCTTTCCCCGAATAACCCCAAAATTCTGTCCAACCTGGGACTCTCCTATGTGCTGGAAGGCAAGCCCGCCCTTGCCGAGAAGACGCTGCGCGAAGCAGCCGCCATTCCCGGCGCCGACAGCCGCGTGACCCAGAATCTGATCCTCGCGCTTGGCGTGCAGGGCAAGTTCGAGGAAGTCGACGCAATCGCCACGACAGACCTTCCGCAGGCTCTGGTCGATTCGAACCGCGAATACTTCCGCTCGCTGCTCAATCCATCCCGGTCATGGGACACGCTGCGCGGTACGCAGAACTAGCTGCCTGCGACAGCGGCATGAACGCCGCGTGACAGCAAAATAATGCGTACATGTTGCTGCTGAATGCTCGCAATTGCGAACGAGACCCGCTATTTGTCCGCCGACGATGGAGGGATTTATGCGTAAGCTGGGCGGGATGTTAGTTGCGGTGGCCATGGGCGCGAGCCTTGCTGCCTGTAGTCAGGGTTCGGGGGCCGTTGGCCCCATCGATGTCGATCCGAAGGCGATCGAAGCACACGTCACCAAGCTCGCCGCAGAGGCGTTCAAGGGAACGTCCACCGAAGCGGCCGACCTGGAATCGCTGCGCAAGCTGCTGCCGCCGGAAGTCGTGCTGACCTGGGGCAATCTCTCTTTTGACGCCGCGACGAACTCCACGCTCGTCACCGATCTCAAGCTGACGCCGGCCGAGATGACCACGGTCGGCCTGCAGATCGCCGAACTCCGCCTGTTCGATTTCGATTCAAAGCTGCTGCAGGATCGCATTGCCGGTCAGCGCCTCGCTGAATCCGCCCCGCTCGCCCGCCGCATTGATGCGAAAGGCATCGCCCTGTTCGGCGTCGCCGACGCGATCATGCAAGGCACGCAGGGCGCGCAGGATATGGCCCCCGCCGATGGCGTGATGGTCCCGCCGGCTGACGGTACGGTCCCCGCGGACCAGGCCAACCCGCTGAAATTCCAGCCCGCCGATCCGACCACGCCGGTTGATCCGACCGCGCCGGAAGACCCGTTCTCCGACTGGCCGGAAACCGCGGACGACGAGATGTTCTACCAGTCGATGGCGCCGCCCACGATCGAGCGTTTCGATTTCTCGATCGGCCGCATCATCCTCGATGACGTCCAGCTGAAGCCGTACCATGTCGCGCCCGCTCCGGCCGCCGCAGCAGCAGCTGCTCCCGCTGACGAGATGGCGCAGCTGATGCAGGTGCTGCAGGTCGTCTCGGCCTTCACGCAGTCCTACGGCATCGACACGGCTGCCTATCTCGACATGAAGCTCGGCTTCGAGATGACGCAGTTCGAGGAAAAGATCGCCTACGACATCAACGTCGCATCGGTCGGCGCGCGCGGCATGCGCGGCGGCGACACGGACGGCATGTACATGCGCGACGCCGCCTACGTCTTCCACACGCCCTCGCCCACCGGCGGCGCCGCTGTTCCGATCGACTACAAGGTCTCGCTGATGACGGCCGAAGACATGCGCCTCGGCAAGGTGTTCGAACACCTCGCCAAGGGCGTCGTCCCGCCCCGCACCGAGTCGAACCTGATGAGCCTAGGCATCTGGCGCTCTGAAAAGGAAGCCATGAAGTTCGGCGGCAAGGATTTCTACACCGTCGACTCCACGATGTTCGATGGCACGGGATTCCATTGGTTCATCCCGACCAATCTCAAGAGCACGGCGACGAACGCCACGCTCAACATCGGCTCGTTCTTCGACATGATGGCCGACATGGCCGGCACGCCGCCGGTTGCTGATCCGAACGACCCGTTCGGCGGCGAGTATGGCTACGACACCGGCCCGTCGCGCGACGAAGTTCTCGCGATCAAGGCGCTGGTCGAAAAGCATGGCCTGTCGACGGTCTCGATGAACTCCAACTTCGGCTGGACCTGGAACGCCACGAACGGCGACGCCAAGCTCGACTTCGGCGTTGACGGCAAGGACCTGCTGAAGGTCGCCGCCAAGTACGAAGGCGGCTTCCCGAGCTTCAAGGCCGTGTCGGACCTGATCCCCGACAATATCGAGGCGACCGATCAGGCCGCCCTGTCCACGCTCTTCAGCAACAACTCCACGCTGAAGCTCATCGAGTTCAACGTTGAAGACAAAGGCGGTCTGCCGAAAATCTATGGCATCATGGGCGAATTCGCTCCGGCCATGGGCATGGGCGGCGCGCCGATGACTGCGGATAACGTTCGCCAGATGGCCGCCAGCGGCCTGAAGACGATGGCCGCAGCCGCCAGCCAGGAGATCCCGGAAATCCCGACCCTCCTGAACCCGATCGCGGCTTTCCTGGAACAGGGCGGCAAGCTCCGCCTCGCAGTCCAGCCGACAAAGCCGGCGCCGTTCGCCAGCTTCGAGGCCACCATGATGGGTGCGATGATGGGCTCTTCCACACCGTCGCAGATCATCAAGGAGTTCGGCATCAAGACCGAGCACTCGAAGTAGACCAACGTCGGGCGCGATGAGTTTCGTCACGCGCTTCGCACCAAGTCCGACCGGGCGACTACATCTCGGTCACGCCTACTCCGCCCTCCTCGCGCACGATACGGTGCGCCGGGAGGGCGGTTTGTTTTTGCTCCGCCTCGAAGACATCGACACGACGCGCTGCCGCCCCGAATTCGAGGCCGGCATCTACGAGGACCTCGCCTGGCTTGGCCTCGACTGGCCCGCGCCGGTGCGCCGCCAGTCAGATCACTTCGCCGACTACGCCGCCGCCATCGACAGGCTGCGTGAGCTTGGCGTCGTCTACCGCTGCTTCCTCACCCGCCGCGAAATTGCCGAGCAGGCGATGTCCGCGCCGCATGC
>JAVBYB010000523.1 GCA_030824255.1 bacterium | reverse complement strand
CGCCGACGCCACCGCCGCCGCCGCCGCCAGATCCCCCGCAGGTTCAGTTATGCGATAACCGCCCGAGACGCTGAGATAAACGTCCCTCATGCCGAAGCGGAGACCGCAGCGGGCGTCGAAAACTGCCAGCAGCATGGCGAGGCGGGCGCTGTCCCAGCCAACGATGGAGCGGCGTGGGTTGCCCGCAGCTTCGGGACCGGCCAGCGCCTGCACCTCGGCCAGAACCGGGCGAGAGCCCTCCATTGCGGCAAAGACAGCGCGACCAGAGGAGTTTGCTTCATTGCCCGCCAGAAACATTGCCGAGGGATCACGCGCGGCGCCGAGGCCGTTTTCGCCCATCTCGAAAACGCCGATCTCATCGGTCGGACCGAAGCGGTTCTTGACCGAGCGAAGGATGCGGAAATGGTGGCCGCGCTCGCCTTCGAAATAGAACACGGCGTCCACCATGTGTTCGAGCACGCGGGGGCCGGCGATCTGGCCGTCCTTGGTGACGTGGCCGACGAGTATGACCGCAGCTCCGGTCTTCTTGGCGAAGCGCGTCAGTTCCTGTGCGCAGGCGCGAACCTGCCCCACCGATCCGGGCGCCGCGTCCAGGCTGTCGGACCACAATGTCTGTACGCTGTCGATTACTACCACCTCGGGCGCAGACGCCTTCAAGGCCTTGAGTATCGAGCGGAGGTCGGTTTCCGCCGCCAGTTGCACCGGTGACGCGGATACGCCCAGCCGACGGGCGCGCCCCTGAATTTGTGAGATCGCTTCCTCACCGGAAATGTAGACTGCCTTCGTGCCGTTCTGCGCCATGGCGGCCGCGGCCTGCAACATGAGCGTCGACTTGCCGATGCCCGGATCGCCGCCGACCAGCACAGCGGACGATCGCGCGATGCCGCCGCCGAATACACGGTCGAGTTCATCGATACCGGTGGTTATGCGAGGCGGGGGTGGTTCGCTTGAATCCAGAGGCGAGAACTCGACATTGCCCGCGCGCACCTTCGTGCCGGTGGTTGGTGCGGCAAGTCCGCCGGGCGTGCCGATAGATTCCTCGATCAGCGTATTCCACGCGCCGCATCCCTCGCACCGGCCCGACCATTTGGAATGGGCGGTCCCGCAGGACTGACAGACATAAGCGGTCGTTGATTTGGCCATGGGGCGAGTCTGGCAGGTTGGCCGATTCATGGCCAGTCCGGGCCTCATTTTGCGGTTGTCAGGCCTTATCGGCCTAGAATTGTTCGCGAAGGGGCCGATCTATCTTCAGTTGCCATGGCGCGGCGGCGCAGTAGCTTCTGGTCATAACAACAAGGACCCATCCCATGGCCCGCTACAACAGCATCATCGAAACAGTGGGACGTACGCCAGTGGTGCGCGTCAACCGGCTTGGCCCGGAAGGTGTGAACCTCTGGGTGAAGGTGGAAGCCTTCAATCCGCTTGGTTCCGTCAAGGACAGGCTTGCCCTGGGCGTCATCGAAGCAGCCGAGCAGTCCGGCGATCTGAAACCCGGCCAGACGGTCGTGGAGATGACATCAGGCAATACCGGCATTGGCCTGGCCATGGTGTGCGCCGCGAAGGGCTATCCGCTGGTGATCGTGATGCCGGAGAGCTTTTCGGTCGAGCGCCGCAAGCTGATGCGATTCCTCGGCGCCAAGGTGTTGCTGACGCCCGCAGCTTTGCGGGCCACCGGCGCCATCAACAAGACGATAGAGCTTGCCAAGGCGCATGGCTGGTTCATGACGCGCCAGTTCGAGAACGAGGCTAACCCGGCCTATCACGAGAAGACCACCGGACCGGAGATTGTCGCGGACTTCAAGGACATCGGGCTGGATTACTTTGTGTCGGGTTTTGGTACGGGCGGCACGCTGAATGGCGTATCGCGTGTGTTGGCGCGGGAGAGCCCACGCACCAAGATCGTCGTGTGCGAACCGGCGGATGCGCCAATGCTCTCGAGCGGGCAGTCGCAATCGCGCAATCCGGATGGCACGGCGGCGGCAGGGCACCCGGCCTGGAAGCCGCACCCGATGCAAGGCTGGTCTCCGGACTTCATTCCCAAGCTGACGGGCGAAGTGGACCTGTCTCGCGTGCACAAGATCCTGCTGGTGTCGAACCCGGATGCGATGAAGTGCAGCCAGGAGCTGGCGCAGAAGGAAGGCATCTTCTGCGGCATCACCTCTGGCGCGACATTTGCCGCGGCGCTGGAGGTGGCGAAGACAGCGCACAAGGGCGCCAACATTCTCGCAATGCTGCCGGATACGGGCGAGCGCTATCTCTCAACGCCGCTGTTCGCCAACGTGCCCGCCGAGATGACGGCGGACGAAATGGAGATCGTGAAGTCCACCCCGTACGCGCACCCGGTGCAGGCCGCTTAACGGGATAGGCAAAGGCAAAAGCAAAACATCCCGGCCTTGCGGCCGGGATGTTTTTATTGATCGGGATGTATTGGACGATCAGTCCTTGGCGCGCTCGACGTATGCGCCGTCTTCGGTGTTGACGATGATCCGGGTGCCCGTGCCGATGTGCGGCGGGACCATGACGCGGATGCCGTTGGACATCTTGGCCGGTTTGTAAGAGCCGGACGCTGTCTGACCTTTCACAACCGGCTCGGTCTCGACGATCTCGAGCGTCACGCGCTGGGGGAGCTTGATCGCCACGGGCCTGCCGTCGAACATCAGCAGGTCGCAGTCCATGTTCTCGCCGAGATAGGATGCGTCGTCGCCAAGCATGGCGGCCGGCACCATGACCTGCTCATAGCTGGTCGGGTTCATGAACACGTAGAGTTCGCCGTCCTTGAAGAGGAACTGGTGTTTCACTTCCTCGACAAACGCCAGGTTCAGCTGATCGGTGGTCTTGAAGGTTTCGACCACTTTCACGCCGTCAGAGATGCGGCGCATGTCGATCGTGGCGGTCGGCGTGCCCTTGCCCGGGCGATAGGTTTCAGCCTTGAGGACGGTGTAGAGCTGGCCGTCCTCCTGCTCGAGAACGTTGCCCTTGCGGACGTCGCTGGCGATGACTTTGGCCACTGGATACGCCTTTGTATTTGAGCCGGCGGCGGAGTATGGCTCGGCCGATCGGAAACTGTTGAAGCGGCGCGGTCATACAATGCCCCGCCCCAGCGGCCAAGCCCGGCTTTATGCGGCTTTTCGGGGCCTGATTCACGCCTCCGAACCGTCGGAAGAGCCCGTCTTTGTCGATCGAGACCGAGGCTCGCCTGCCAGATAGACGAGGCCCAGGAAGACGATTCCGATCCAGCCAAGGGGCAATGCGAACATCGGCCCCACCCAGATATGCCCTTGAATGCCCGTGCAGGCGTAGGGCGGGCATTGGAACAATGCGAAAGCAACAATGCCGACAAAGGGCAGGATGAACAGCATCCCGGCGATTGTGGCGATCCATTCGATAACGCCCCCCAGCCGCCGAATTCGCACAACCCGCATCGCGACTGCCGCGATCACGGCGCAGGCCAGCAGGGCTGTTACCCCAACAAACGCAAAAAGGC
>JAVBYB010000259.1 GCA_030824255.1 bacterium | reverse complement strand
CGAGCTGGCGGCGCGGTCGAACACCGATAGCGGCCTCGTGCGCCAGCGCGCGGTCTTCACGGCCGCGCTCGACACGTATGCGGGCAGCATCCGCATGACGCTCGCGCATTACGAGACGTTCAAGGCGTGGCGGAAGGGATTGCGCGGCGGCACGTTCACGTGGGCCGGGCATCCCTCGGGGGGCTCGGTGACGGCGCGCTTCGTCGCGGGCGAGCAAGGCCGCCCGACGCCGGATTCGCAGACGTCGAAATGGCTCGTGCCCGTCTCGATCGAGGTGGTGCCGTAATGCCCACCGCGACGTTCACCCACGAGCTGCAGGCGGATACGTCCGACGATCCGCTCCTCACGCTGCTCACCATCGACCACGCCGACCTCGCCGAGCCGATGCGCCTCGTGATGGACCGCGTCGCGTGCATCTCGCGCGGGGCGACGTTCAACCCGTACCCGTTCGAATTCGCGGCGCCCGGCGATGGCGATGAGGGCTCCACGGCGGCGCGCATCGTGATCGACAATATCGACCGGCGCATCATCGAGACGATCCGCGCGCTCTCCACCCCGCCCACCGTGCTCGTCGAGATCGTGCTCGGCTCCGACCCCGACGCGGTCGAGGAAAGCTTTCCGCCCTTCGAGATCCGCGCGGCAAGCGGCGACCGCATGCAGATTTCCGCCGACCTCACCGACATCGACGACGATGGCGAAGCGGCAACCCGCTTCCACTTCGTGCCGTCGATGGCCCCGGCGCTGTTCAACTAGCCACGATGATCCCGCTGCGGCCCCGCTGGTGGGAGCCGTATGTCGGCGGCGACTATCTCTGGCGCGGGCGCGATCCGGGCCGGGGTCGCGCGGGCGTCGATTGCTTCGGCTTGCACGCCCACGTGCTGCGTCACGACTTCGGCCACCCGGTGGACGATCGCGCCTGGCTGTACGCGGCCGATGAAAGCATCGGCGCGCGCGAGGCAATGGCGGGCATCGCGCGGGAGGAGCCTTCGTGGCGGCGTGTGCCGTGGGAAGAGGGCGCGCTCGCGCTCTTCAAGGTGCGCGGCCATCCCGTCCACGTCGGCACGTGCACGCACACGCCGGGCATCGTCCTCCACGCGCATCGCGCGGTCGGTGTCGATCTCCTCGATGTCTTCAACTCCCTGAAATGGAAGGATCGGCTTGTCGGCTGTTACCTGCCTCCCTGAAGCGTTGAAGACGCTTCGTGCATCGGTTCGTCGTTCGCCCGTGGCAGGGCAGTCGCAGACGGTATGTGTTCCGGCGGGGTCCACCCTCGCCGCGCTGATCGCCGAAGCCTTCCCCGACGCCTTCCTGCGCCGCTTCGCGGTGGCGTTCGTGAACGGCGCGGAAGTCGCCAGCGATGCGTGGGCGAGCCTCACGCCGGGCGCGGGCGACTTCATCAACCTCAGCATCCGGCCGGGCGACGCCGACAGCGGCCCCGGCAAGTTCCTGCGCACCGTGCTGCAGATTGCGGTGATCGCGGCGGCGGCGTGGGTCGGCGGGATGATCGGCGGATTGCCGGGCTCGCTTGCGGCCGCCGCCATCACGATGGGCGGCAACCTCATCATCAATTCGCTCATCCCGATTGCGCCGCTGAAGGCGCGCGGGGAGGCGCTCGCGCCCGTCTACACTGTCACCGGCGCCCGCAACCAGGCGCGCACCTATGCGCCGATGCCGCTCATCCTCGGCGAGCACCGGTTCTTCCCGCCGCTGTACGGGCAGTATGTGCAGGAGACCATCGGCAACGATGTCTATCTGCGCGTGCCGTTCTGCCTCGGCCCCGCGCCGGTGGAGATCGACGATCTCAAGATCGGCGAGACGCCGCTGTCGTCGTTCACGGGCGTCGAGGTCGAGACGCGGCTCACGGCCGATGCGCCGCCGCACACGCTGTATGTGGGCGACCCGACGCAGAACGCGGTCGGCGCGGCGATCACCACGACGGCGACGGTGCGCAACACCTCGCTCGATGCGGACGAGATCGAGGTGGTGCTCGGCTTCCGGGGCGGCCTCGGCGGTTATGACGACAAGCAGCGGAAGGTGGCGAAGTCCGTCATCTTCGAGGTGCTGTATCGCCCGGCGGGATCGTCCGATGCGTGGGTGAGCCATCGCGCCACCGTTCCGCAGGCGAACGCGGCGACCGACGATCTCGGCATTCCGTACCGCCCGGATTATTTCACCATCGAGAGCGATCTCGATCCGTATGTCGGGCGGCTCACCGCCAATGGCGGCGCGGCGTCCGGCAATGTGACTGTCACGCGCTCCGATCCCGGCCGTGGCTTCCAGTTCCCCATCCGCTTCGCCGTGCCGCGCCATCCCGCCGGCTACCAGGTGAGCGTGCGGCGGCTCACGGCGGCGTCGGCCGATCCGAACACGATCGACGCGGCGTGGTGGGAAATCCTCGGCTCGCGGCGCTCGTATGCCGATCCGTTCCCCGAGCGCGGCATCGCCTCGGTCGTGCTGCGCATCAAGGCAAGCGAGCAGCTGAACAACATCATCGAGACGTTCAACTGCATCGCGAAGCCGGTCGTGCCGCTCTTCTCGGCGGGATCGAAGGCTTCGCCCGACAGCGCCTCGGCCGCTTCGCTCACCACCACGGGCAAGAGCCGCAACCCGGCCGAGATCGTGCTCAATCTTTACCGGGGATCGCAGGCGGCGCGCCCGCGCCCCGACGCGCGCATCGATTGGCCCGCTTGGGCGGCCTTCGCGGCGTTCTGCGAGGCGCAGGGCCTCCACTATGACGAGGTGATCGACACGTCGATCGGCCGCGGCGAACTCGCGCGCCGCATCTGCGCGTCGGCCCATGCGCGCCCGCTGAAATGGGGCGGGCGTCTCACCGTGGTGATCGACCGCGACCGGGGATCGGAAGCGCCCGCGCAGACATTCACGCCGCGCAACGTCGCCAACCTCCGCTGGCAGAAAGCCTTCCCGCAGGATCTCCACGCCGTCCGCATCGCGTTCAACAACGCCGACAATGGATGGCAGGCGGACGAGGTCACGCTTTACCTCGACGGTTACGACGCCAGCAACGCCACGAAGATCGAGACGCTGCAGCTGCCCGGCAAGACGGATGCGGACGAGGTTCGCATCGTCGGCCGGCAGTTCATCAACAATTCGCTGCGCCAGACGGAGCGGTTCACCTTCGACATGGATGCCGAGGCGCTCACATGCCGCCCCGGCGCGTATGCGGTGCTGCTGCATGACGCCATCGGCGTCGGCCTCGGCGCGGCCCGCATCGCCACGCGCGAGATTTCGGGCGGCAATGTCGTCGCCGTCGTGCTCGATGCGCCGGTCGACACCGAAACTGGCGACACGCTCGCCGCGCGGTGGCGCAGCGAGGATGGCGCGGGCGGGCTGACGGTCGGCTCCGAGGTCGCGGTCACGCGCGACGCGACGAATCCCAACCGCTTCGTGCTCGTGACGCCGCTCGCGACCGCCAGCGCGCCGATCGTCGGCGACAAGCTCCTCATCGGGCGCTCGACCGAGGTGGCGCTGCCGGT
>JAVBYB010000265.1 GCA_030824255.1 bacterium | reverse complement strand
ATGGCGGGCAGGGCACGGATCACGGCACGGCCGGGCTCGCCATTCTCGTCGGCGGCGCCGTTAAGGGCGGCCGCATCATAGGCGACTGGCCGGGTCTCGCGCCCACGGCCCTGTTCGAAAACCGGGACCTCGCCCCCACGCTCGAAGCGCGCACCGTCTTCAAGGGCCTTCTGCGCGACCATCTCGGCTGGGACGCGCGCAAGCTCGACACGTCCGTCTTCCCTGACAGCGCGGCGGCAAAGGCGATGGGCGGATTGGTCTGAGCGTTCCGGTCGGCGGTCTGGCAGGCGCGAAGCAGCTTATGCCGCCTGCAGCACGCCCTTTTCCTCGAGCAGCTGCTTCAGCTCGCCCGACTGGAACATCTCCTTGGTGATGTCGCAGCCGCCGATGAACTCGCCCTGCACATAGAGCTGCGGGATGGTCGGCCAGTTGGAGAAATCCTTGACGCCCTGGCGCAGCTCGGCGTCTTCCAGAATGTTGGCGCTGTCATAGGTGACGCCCAGATGGTCGAGGATCGACACCACAGTCGCCGAGAAGCCGCATTGCGGGAAGGTCGGCGTGCCTTTCATGAAAAGGAACACCGGGCTGGCGTCGATCAAACCCTGGATGCGTGCGGCGGCGTCGCTCATGGCGATGGTTCCCGGAAAGAGGCGTCTGTCATTCCAGCTAAGGCCGGATCAGCCCGTAATCAAGCCGCCCCGGCCGCAGTTCGTCACTGCCAGCACATTGGCCTCAAGGTGTTCGCGGTTGCTGGTCGTGGTCACGACCCGGTGCGCGCCACCTTCGCCCAGCGCCCAGCACAGCGCTTCGTCCGGCATCATGGGCGTCGGCGGCCGCTGGGAAGACCAGCCCATCAGCGACCGCGCCAGCCGCCAGGCCGATCCCGCTGTCCGTGGCCAGGGAAAGCGCGGATGGGCCGCGGCCAGAGTCTCGATCCCGATCAGTTCCCCGGCAGACCGCAGGCGATATAGCCGCTCCATATCCTCGGGCGTCAGGCCGACATTCACCGGCGCCATGAAATGCGTGAACTCCCCGGTCTGCAGGGCGATATCCAGCTCCGGACCCCTCCCGCAAACGCCCAGCGACACCACGCGCCCCTCGCGCTGCAGGTCGCCCAGGGTCTTGATCAGCTTGTCGGTCAGTTCATGCGGGGCCGGCCCGTGCAGGAACAGCCAGTCGATCCGTGACCGCCGCAGCCGCTTCAGCGAGCCTTCCACCGACCGCCGCACGCCATCTGGCGAAAAGTCCCGCGCCCGGTTCTTGCCCCGTCCCGGCAGGATGCCCACCTTGGTCGCGACGATCGGATCGAATGTCGGAATGCGCGCCAGCGCTTCGCCCAGCCGCCGCTCGCCTTCGCCCGCGCCATAGGCAGGTCCGGTGTCGAACAGGCGAATGCCCAGCGCGTAGGCGAGGTGGATCATCTCAACCGTGGTTTCCGGCCGGATCAGCGGCGATGCATGCGGCCCGCTCACCCCGAAGCCGAGGCGGCGCACTCCCGTAGCGTTGTCGCGATGATCGTCCGCCAACTTGATGGTCCAGTTCAGCCGGGCGCGCGCGTGGAGAGGGCGAGGGCGTGAAGCTGCCCGCCCATCCGTCCCTTCAGGGCGGCATAGACCATCTGGTGCTGGGCTACGCGTGTCTTGCCGCGGAATTGTTCGGAGACGATCTCGGCGCTCCAGTGATCGTTGTCACCGGCAAGGTCTTTCAACGCGATGTCGGCGTCGGGGAAAGCTTCCCGCAGATACGTCTCGAGCGTCGCCCGATCCATGGCCATGGACGCAGTCCTTCCCTGTGCTGGGCGCCGATCCCCGGGCGTTCCAGCTTCTAGTCCCCGGAGGTCCCTTCTAGTGACAGGCCAGTGACGCACAATAGTGCGGAACACAAAGTCGCCCGTCAGGCGAAGACCGTGGATCGGGCGCCACACCGCACAAAATGCAAGATGCCCCGCACCACTCCCTGCGGATACGCCATTAGTTGTCACTGCAACCAATCCAGGCGGCGAGCATCTTGCCGGCGCACAGCGCCGTCCCACACTTTGAAGTCGTCGTTGCGACGCAAAGTGTCCTGGCAGTCGCCTGGAATCTGTTGGAGAAATCAGGGCGTGGCGGGCTGGAAGACGCGCACCTGCTTCTTGTCCGGAAAGGCGACGTAGAGGCCATTGAGGCCAAGCACGCCCTTGGCAGACGCCAACGCCTGACTCGCGCCCAGTCCAGTCTCAAAATAGGCGGGGCCGCCAAGAGGCAGGAAGCCGTCGCTGCCCGGTACGGTCGATTCAAAAACCGCAGCGTAGGGCGAAGATGAGGTTGCGACGATCACTTCGGGAAAGACATCTTGGTCGAGATTGTCCAGCATGACGTCGACCGGCACGCCCACCGTCCATGTGTAGGTTTGCTGAACAAGATTGCGGTTGCCGTCGAGCCCCGCGATGACAAGCCGGTGCTCCCCCCGATGACGTCCATCGGTGAAGACCATGGCAAGTCCCGCCTTGGAATCAAAGAACCCGCCAATCGGCGCGGCCTTGATCAGTTCCAGCGGACCGACCGCGTTGAACTGGATCGGCACGGATGTCTTCAGTATGTAAGTAGCGGCGCCGCCCGCAGGGATCGTCTGCGTGAATACATTGATCGTGTTCGTATCCGTGTCGATGGCGATCAGGTCCTGCAGGAATCGAAAGCCGTCGCCAAAGCCGGTCCCGCCTAGCGGGCCTGAGACTGGCTGGAGAGCGCAAAACGACTGACCCGTGTTGAGAGTCAGGCCAATGTTTGCCGTCGCACTTGAGTTTGAAGAATTGTTGTCAATGCGCAGAATGGAGAATCCGCGATCGCGTTGTCCAACGAAAACAGCGTTCGGCTGTCCATTTGCCAGAGGGCCATAGACGGCCGTGCAGGGCTTGTCGATTGTCACGTCGATGGGCGTATCAAAGGCGCCCGTCGCTGCTGAACGCACCAGAATCCGGAATCGGTTCAGCGCTTCCTGTACAACGCCGATCTGCGGCGCGATCGGATCAAACTCGAACCGCACGTCACCGATGTTGAACAAGGCCGGTTGTTGAATGCCGGACAGGGACGGGCTTGCGTTAACCTGCAACTGCCCTCCCACGATGTTGAAGTTGCTGAACGACAAAGGATCGGTCGGTGTCGACGAAGCGCCCACGAGCCCCAATCCGGTAGTACCCAGAAGCACTCGTGGCGCCGTCGGAAACGTAGCCTCTGCCACAAGGCGAGCTTGCGCGAATAGCGGTGTCTGAACGATATTGGTCACATCCACATTCACGACCGCCGTGCTTGACCCGGCCGTATTGGTGACAGTCACCCTGAACGCCATAGTGCCGTTGGCCATGATTTCGGGCGCCGCCACCTCAAGTACGGCGGCATTGGTCGGCCCAAGCGCCGCCACCGGCCCCGATATCTGCGTCCACGAGAACGTCAGAGATCCGCTGAGCGGGTTGGTCGACGCCGATGCGTCGAGCGTAACGGGCTGCCCCTCATCGACGGTCGAAACACTGGCTCGCGCCGCT
>JAVBYB010000432.1 GCA_030824255.1 bacterium | reverse complement strand
CCGGCCCGGGCCAGACACGTTGTGAGAGCACGAAAAATCGGCCGTCGCCCAAAGGCGGCGGCCGACTTGCTTTTTTAACCCGCCCCGGGTTATAGCCCCGCCTCTGGCCGCAACGCCGGACGCTGCCTTAGCTCAGCTGGTAGAGCACCGCATTCGTAATGCGGGGGTCAGGTGTTCAAGTCACCTAGGCAGCACCATAAAATCAAGGCTTTAGCCACTCTCACCAACATCGGAAAATCGCTTGGGCATCACCTGGGCATCACCGTGCTGGATTTGATATTCACAGAAACCGAAGCACGTACGCCGTGTCCCGCCGTTTGATGGTGTTTCCAAAATTGGGTTTGGAAGACCGGCTCACTTGCTGAATGCAGCGACGGCTTCCTCGGAAGTCGAACGCTGGCGCCGACTTTCGGCGAATGCAGCAAGGTCCGCCGGGTCGTATCGGACAGCGCGAACAGTCGCTCGGATGTACCTTGGCCCGTCGCCCGAACAGCGCATCTTGTCGAGGGTCGACTTGGACAGGCCCAGACGCTGCGCCGCCTCTCGCACGTCGAGAAGGCGCTTGTCGTCGTTAGTCTGCGGCAAATCGGACTGAAGCGCTTTTGTCGGCCGCCCGCGTTTGCGCGAAGGTCCTACTATGAAATCCAGAACGCGAGGATCGACCGACGTATCCTTCGCTGGCGCGACCGGCACAGCCGGGTCCACAGAGAGGACTGGCTGGACCACAGCTACACTTGCAGGCGTACCCTTCGTCGCACAATCGGACGACGCGACTGGCGCCGCAAACAGATCAAGCTGGTCCTTGGCGACCTTCACACTTCCCGGCTTGATCCGACCACGCGACATCCGCTTTCATTCCTCTCGGCAGTCAATTCATCCACAGGCCGACCAGCACATCCAGCGCATTCATCCCTGAGCCGAAGATGCGGCGCTTCCGCCGCAAGCACGCCGAGCGCGCGAAGAATCCCCGCTGCAGCTCAACTCGCCTTACGCTTTTCAGGCTCAACCCAAGTCATCGTTCGCGCTCTGACCGCACCAGATCACCTCGTCAGATTCCCAGTCCGAGCCCTCTGCCGCGCTGAAGGCTCCACGAGATCGATCGACCGCGTTGAACGCCGATCACGTTCTGACCTGCAAACCGCTCCAGCGCCGGACGCCAGGGTACGAGCTGCGCGGTTTGATCCCCGACGATCAGCGCCACCCTTCCCTGCGCGAGGTCGATGCGGCGGGTGTAGACCCCGGACACCGTGCCCGAACCAAGCCTCACCGGCATCCCGATCTCTCCGGCAAGGTTCTTTGCGGCCGTTCGGAGCTCATGCGCCCGCATGTCTTCGAGCGCTTGTCTCGAAAGCCGCTTGTCCGCCGCCCCCATCCAGCCCTGCTCGATCAGGAACAGCCGCCTTTGCCGGAGCGCTGCTTCAAACTCACGCGCCAGATGGCCTGCGCCATCAGGCGCCGCCTCCAGACCGGCGAGCGCGCGGTCGAGATGTGTCGGACCGGTCGCAGCGATCTGGTTGGTGAGCGTCATGTAGCTCTGGACGCGCGGGGCCATCGGCGCGCGGACGAGACGCGCGCGCTCGTAGGTCAGGACGCGGTCCAGATGGTCGGGCGCAATGTCAAAAATGCCGTCCCTGCCCCGAGAGATCAGGCCAGCGCGACGCATCGCCTCGAGCCGCCTGATATTGGCGGCGACAAGACCGTCGGGGACGTTTGCTTCCATCCGAGCATGGATGTCAGCCGAGTAGAGGCCGCGATTGAGGCGGGCGACGCGCGCCACGGCCTCGTCTGACGGGCCGATGCGGGCCTCCTGGGGCTCGAAGGCAATCAGCGCGCCTTTTGGCGTATCTTCCAGGATCGCAAGCGCACCGGGTTCGCGGAACCGAGTATAGCGTAGCTCGCCACGGCCATTCTCGATGATGGCGATGAGATTGTCTGCCCCGTCATCGGAATACGACAGGCCGACAAGCCGGCCGGATTCCTGGCGGGTTACATCCGCAGCGAGAACAGGCATGCCCGTATGGCCGCGTCCCTGGCGAGCGACGATGCGGGCGACCTCGTCGCTGTCCGCCATCTGCCTGAGCTGGGCTGGCAGGTCCGAGGCAAGGCGCCAGCTGCCATCCTGTCCGACAGTGGCCAGCCCCCACCCTGAAAGCGTGTCGAGGCGGCGCGGGAGGTCGGTGTGACGGAATGAGCTGCCAAGGCCGCCTGGACCGTCGAGGGCGATGAGCTCCCGGTCGAGCCGGGTGAATGCGCGGGCCCCGATATCCCGGTCGCGCATCCGCTGGAGCTCCAGCGCCGGTCTTGGCCCCAGGATCCGGGTTGCGATCTCCTGCGCATCTTCCCGGATCGCGACCGACATCACCTTGCCAGGAATGATCAGGTCTTTCCCATCGGCGCGGATCCCCCGGACGAGGACATGGGTGTGCGGATTGTCGGTGTCCCAGTGATCCACCGCCAGCCATTGGAGGCGCGTCCCGACATGGCGTTCGAGGCGCGACATGGTCTCGCGGATGAACGGACGAAGCTCGCCGAGATCGGCGCCGTCCTCGGCGCTGATGATGAGCCGGAAGTGACGCTTGTCCGCATGCCAGTCCTGCGTGGCTTCTCTCGCGTCGAGGGAATTGCGCGACTGGTCATAGAAGGGCCCATCGCCGCCTTGTCGCTCGCGCGACAGGTATCCGATCGTTGCGTCAATGTGCCGCTCGGAAGATTGCTCCTGTCCGCGCGACGGCTCTCGCTGTTCGCTGACTTCGGGCTGGTTAGGCCGTGCGACGCCTTCACGGCCGAGGTAGGCGACGTGGGCCCGGAGCGTCTTCGCCTGCCCTGCGACATGAGCCACAAACCTGGCCTTCACCACGACACGACGTTGGGTAGTACGGACAGGTCGCGCGCGTGACGCAGACCCCTTCGCAAAGTGGGCGCGGACCGGTGACTGTCCGATCGGCGAGCCGCCTTTCGGCTTGGACGCTGGCGCATGTCGTACAGCCGCGCGCACCTGCTTCAGCGCAGGGCGAACGTCGGCCGCTGAGCGCCCGATCCGGATCTGGAATTCATTTTCTTCACGCTGCATGGCCCAAGCATCGCGCATCGAAATCGCGTGTCGACAGCTTGCAATCGCTTAGAGAAATTGCGGCGGATCCGCCGCAAGCGCCTCACGGATGTGAGGCGGTTTTTCCTATGTGCAGACAGGTGGTTGGCGTCCCAACCGCCGCTCTACCTTAATCTTGCATTCCACTGCCCCACCCCTCCATCGCCCTCTCGTGCCTCTCAAAGCGTCAAACCTCACGCGCCAGAGATCGCTCCTCGAACATCATCGCACCTGGGGATGACCGAGATCGACTGAGACGAGAGCGACATGAGCCGCTCTCGCCAAATTCGTCAGATCATTGCTTCGCTTTCCCGGTCGAGATCGCCGGCAAGCTGCAGCGTGGCCGCAAGCTCAACCTGGATCTCGCGCCTCTCCGCAGCGTCTGTCAGCGTTCGCAGTTCGGCGCGCAACTCCTCAATGTGGCGCTCGATCGTGA
>JAVBYB010000309.1 GCA_030824255.1 bacterium | reverse complement strand
CGCGGCGTCGCCGCCCAGCCGCGACACGCAGATCGCGACATTCGCCTCCGCCCCGCCGATGTGGGCCGCGAGGCGCGGCGTTTGCAGCAGCATCTCGCCCTGGGGCGCCGACAGGCGCACCAGCATCTCGCCAAAGCAGACGAGTTTACCGCTCATCGCGCGAGCCAGCCTCCGTCCACGGGCAGGATCGCCCCGTGCACATAGTCTGCCGCAGTTGAGGCGAGGAATACAGCCGCCCCGCCAATGTCTCGCGCATCGCCCCAGCGACCAGCCGGAATGCGCGCGAGGATATCGCGGCTGCGGTTCGGATCGGCGCGCAACGCCTCTGTGTTGTTGGTCTCGATGTAGCCCGGTGCGATGGCGTTCACGTTCACTCTCTTGGCCGCCCACTCATTTGCGAGCGCCTTGGTGATCCCCGCCATCCCGCTCTTCGCCGCTGCATAGCTCGGCACGCGTATCCCGCCCTGGAAGGAGAGCAGGGACGCGATCTGCACGATCTTGCCTGTCTGGCTGTTGGCGAAGCAGTGCTTCGCAAACGCCTGGCTGAGGAAGAAGACAGACTTGAGATTGGTGTCGATCACCGCGTCCCAGTCTTCTTCCGAGAACTCCACCGCATCCGCCCGCCGGATGATCCCCGCATTGTTGACGAGTATGTCCGCCCGCCCCAGCGCCGCGACAGTCTCTGAGATCACACGCGCAACAGGCGCGATGGAAGACAGATCCGCCGACACGGAAACAAACCTCCGCCCCGCCGCCTTCACCAACGCCTCGGTCTCCCCCGGCGCCGTCCGCCCGACCGCCGCGATATCCGCGCCAGCCTCCGCCAGCGACAAGGCAATCGCCTGACCAATGCCCGTGTTCGCGCCGGTCACGATGGCGACTTTTCCGGAGAGGGAGAAAGGAGAGGTCATGGCCTACTTCAACTGACAGATATCGAGCTGGTTCATGTCGGTGTAGTCGAGGTTCTCCCCGCCCATCGCCCAGATGAATGTGTAAGCGCTCGTGCCCGCGCCCATGTGGATCGACCAAGGCGGCGACATCACCGCTTCCTCATTCGCCATCACGATGGAGCGGCTGTCATCAGGCTCGCCCATGAAATGGAACACGCGATCGTTCGGGCCCAACCCGAAATAGAGATACACCTCCGAGCGGCGATCATGCAGGTGCGGCGGCATGGTGTTCCACACGCTGCCCTGCTTCAGCACTGTCATCCCCAGCAGAAGCTGGCACGACTTCACCTTCGCCGGCACCACGAACTGATAGATCGTCCGCTCGTTCGATGTCTCGGGCGCCCCGCGCTCCAGCGGCACGGCCGTTTCGATCGAGATTTTCGCAACTTCATAGCGTGTGTGCGCCGGCGTTGAGACGAGATAGAAGCGCGCCGGCTTGGCTGCGTCCTTCGACTTGAAGATCACCTTCTCCGAGCCCATCGGAATGTAGAGCCCGTCGCGTTGCGCCAGATCATGCGCCACGCCGTCCACCTCGATCACACCTGGACCATCGCCAATGTTTATCGCGCCCACTTCCCGCCGCTCAAGGAAAGGCTTGCCCTTGGCTGACGCAGGCTCCGTTTGCGCGGGCAGTTCGATCGCCTGCGATACGGGCGCTGCGCCGCCCACAACCATCCGCTCGTTGTGACAATAGTTGAGCGTGACTTTGTCGGTCTGAAACAGGCCGGTGAGCAGATAGCGTTCGCGCAGATCGTCATTGCTTGCGCCCTCCATCATGTCCGGATGGGTCGCGTGATAGGTCTTCTCGAACATCGCTATTCCTCTCTTCGGAACGCCAACTTGCCGTCTGTTGCGCGCTGGTTCGCGCGCGTCTGGAAACCGGTGTCATAGACAGGTGAACGGGGCCTCTGGTCAAGTCCCCGCCACGTTTTCAGCTTTTCGTCACCGGCCCGCTCGAGGCGCGCACCACAAGACGCGGGTGAACCTCGCCAAGATCATCGTCTTCAAGCGGTTCCTTGGTCAGTCGGTCGCCCAGCAGCCGCACCGACGCCATGCGCCCCGTCGAGCGGATCGGCAGCAGCACTGTCGTCAGCGCTGGCCACAGGCGCGAGGCGAGTGGGCTGTCGTCGAAGCCCACCACCGAAATGTCCTTGCAGATATCCAGCCCCGTCTCGCGTATCGCCTGGCAGACGCCCGCCGCCATCTCGTCATTGCCGCAGAACACCGCGGTTGGCCGCGTCTGGTTCGCCATCAGCCGCCGCCCCGCCTCGACGCCGGACTGGAACGTATAGCCTGCGCGCAGGTCCAGCTTCTTGTCGAGCTGCAGCCCCGCCGCCTTCAGCCCCTCGACAAATCCCGCGCGCCGCTCGTGCGAGGAGCGGAACGTGTCCGGTCCCGATACGTGCGCGATAACCTTGTGGCCAAGTCCCGCCAGATGCTCTGCCGCCTGCCGCGCGCCTTCGCGATCATTGGTGACGATCGAATTCTCCGGCTCGTCCAGCAACACGGAGGCGATGCGCACATAGGGCGTCTCCGATTCGCGCAGCACGGCGACCAGATCGTCATCCTCGGACACAGACGATGGCAGCACCACGCCCGCCAGCTTCTGCCGGTCAATGAACCCGCGCACGCCGGCGAGGAAATCCTTGTCGCGCCGGTTGCACGGGTGAACCACCAGCTCCAGGCCCGAGCCACGGATGATGTCGAGAATGCCCTGCTGCGTGTCGATCACGTGCTGCGGGTTCGGATTGTCGTAGATCAGACCGACGAGATAGGACCGCCGCGACGCCAGCCCGCGCGCCACCGGATCAGGCGCATAGCCCAGGTCCTTGATCACCGCGTCGATGCGTTCGCGCGTCTCCTTGTTGACGAACGGACTCTGGTTGATGACCCGCGAGACCGTCTTCTTGGACACGTTGGCCAGCCGCGCCACGTCATTGATCGTGGGCCGGCGTTTGGGCTCGATCGCGGCATGCGTGGACGATTTCGTGGCTGGTCCCGGCTTCATTGTCTTCTTCATGTCTCATGCTTGCGCGCGAGGCGACAACGCCGTCAAGGCGAAGTGCGCCCAAGCACGCAAGCTCGGTTCCGTTGCGTGCGGTATCAGGCGTTGACACCGGTGGCAATAAGGGAAATCTTGAATCGGAATGAGGGAGATAGACCGATGGCCCGATTGACCCGGCGTATTGTCCTTGCGTCCGTGCCGGGTCTTGGCCTGCCGGCCGTCAGCCTTGCCTCGGCCTGCTCCGCGATTCCTTCCGCCACCCAGTTGCGCCGCGAGGCGGAGATATCCCCCGCTGGCCTCGACTGGGCGCATCTCAAATGGAAGCGCGGCCTCGAGAACCAGCGCCGCGCCGACAATGGCGATGGCACATTCCTCAACCCCATCCTGTCCGGCGATCACCCTGACCCGACCATCCTGCGCGATGGCGATCGCTGGCTGATGACGTTCTCCAGTTTCGAATCCTATCCCGGCCTCGTCATCTGGGAGAGTCGCGATCTTGTGAACTGGACGCCGCTTGTCGCCGCGCTGAAGACAAACATCGGGTCCGTCTGGGCGCCCGAATTGACGCAGCACGAT
>JAVBYB010000024.1 GCA_030824255.1 bacterium | reverse complement strand
AACGGTCCTGAAGGCGGCCTGCACGACACCACCAGTGCGCTGCGCGTGACCTTCGACGCGGACTGGCGTTTCACGGGCATTTTCCGCACGAGCCTGATCTACGACGCGGCGATCTATTCGCAGCAATACGACATTGCCGGTTACGCTTTTGACGAGGACGGCAAGCGCGGCATCCTGGTCGACACGTTCCTCCTGAGCGAGCGCGCGACGCTGCCGGATGAAATCGACTGGCGGAACATGAAACTCGCGATCTACTACATCCGCCTCGAAGGCGATGCGATGGGCCTCGACGGCGTTTGGGAAGACACATCAGGCGGGCGCGGCCCCTCCGAATGCGGCTGATGGCTGAACAGCCGCAATCCTGAACAGCAAACTGGCCACATCCACAAAGGCCAGATACCACACTCGCCTGCATCGCCTGTCCGCTGTCAGGCTCGCTTGTTCCGAATGCCCCCATGTCGATGAATGACATCGCACAGGCCCTCACGCAGCACGACTGCCTGGCATTTATCTGGAAGCTGGTCGTCTGGGCGAGCATTGCCTACCTGCTGGCGCTCGGCGTGCTGGCCTTCCTGCGCCCGGCAAGCGTGAACCGCTTCCTCGATGGCTATGTCACATCGAAGGGGATCAACTTCCTTGAGGCCGCTTTGCGTCTCGTCGCGGGGCTGGCCTACATGGCCGTCTCGCCAGACATGCAGCTGTCCGCGCTGTTCTTCACGTTCGGCGCGATACTGGCGATATCGGCAATACCGATGATGCTCCTGTATGAAACTCATAAGCGTTATGCAGCCTGGGCCATCCCCTTCGCCAAACGCATCCTGCCCCTGATGGCAGTCATGTCGATCGCACTCGGCGCATTGATCACGTGGGCCCTCATCTGAATCGCCGCGTCTCCCCTTGAGCTCTTCGCAACCCCTGCGTTGACCAGCACCCACCGCGAACAGGCGCTCAGAAGCCCTCCCTCGCCGAAGGCGGTGGAGGCGGAGGCGAAGCCGACGGAGAGGGTGAGCGACGGCGCCGAAGGCGCGATATGGTCCGGGGGGCCAAATCGAGGAGCGAACGCCTCGGCAGAGGCTGCCCTTCGCAACGGGCGTTATCAGAGGCAGATATTGGCCCATTGCAGTCATTGGCTCGAAGAAGACATTGGCTGGTCGCGGTCATCGATGTAAATTCCGTCAATGGGTGCATCGAACAAAAATCGAGACGGCTGGGTCACGGGATCGCTCGCCGAACTACCTGCTTGCCCGCCGTTCCCGGCATTTACGGACTTCGAGCGACGAGCGCTCGACAGCATCGCGCCCATATACGGCGACAGGGAAGAGGCATTTCGTGCGCAGGTCGCCAACGCGGAAGTGGTGGACCGGATCAACACTGTTGTCGGCTTCTATACGAGAGTGAAGGTTGATCACGCCAAATGTTCGCCTGTCCCCATTCACTTGGGCGGGGCGCATTTTGACGTCGAAGGCGTTGAACTGGGCCTTCATATCATCCTTTGGGATACGGATGGCGACGGCTACCTCGAAACGATTGAGGGAGTCGGCGTGGTTGAAAACCTTCTCAAGGACGTCGATCTCGCAGGGCTAAACCTGGTTCGGTTGACACTGCTCGGCTAGGCCGCCTTTCGGCGTCCTCCTGCCCTTCGCAACGGGCGTCATCAGAGGCAGATATTGGCCCGTTGCAGCCAAAAACCTAGTCAGAAAAATGATGTAGCATTGAGTTCAAAATGTATGGCCTCAATGCGTCCACAGCACCGTTGTTCTTGTGCCAAATGATGAAGGTATAGTCCCACTCCTCCGTAAGCACGCAGTCGAGATCCGGGATGACAAACTTCGAAAACTGAGACGCATCTTTCCTCATCGTCTCCTCGTAGGTACTTAGAAGCGGCTCCATTTCATCGGTAAATTCGACAACCCTTGATGAGTATCTCGCTATCCCTACACGGAAGTCTCTGGAGACAGCCGACACCCACGCGTTGAATTTCGACCATTCTTCCTCGCTCACGTCATCCAGTAAATGAAGTCGATCTTTGCCCAACCATCCCGGCCAAAGTGAAACGTACTCTCTGGTGAATCCTGTCCGGACTTCGCAATCATCGAAGTACCTGTCAAACATCTGCTCACTGGGAATGGGGCTTCTCTCGCTCATGCCCTGTCGCTAGCTCCAATGCCGCAACGGCTCAATGTCCGTTTCGGCCGCTGGTCCCTCAGTCAGCAATAAGCGACCTATGACCGCTTCTGGGCGATTTCCGGCCAGTTCATTCGGTGACGCGGAGTGTCCGGTCTCAAACTGACTTGCGCCATTCCAGCCGGAGACCGCACGCTCAACGTGCAAGCCCTACAGCCTTCCAATCAAGGTCATACCCTGCGGCGTCCAGCTCGCATGCCCACCCCTTCCCACATTCCACAGAGACAAGGGGGCTGCACGCAAAGCGGGCGGATCGCGCCACGCTCACCAACTCTGGAAACGTGTCGTAAGACACGTGTTCCCCGCGCATGCGGGGATCCAGCCCAGCAAAAAAAGTCGCGCAAAGCGCGGCCCCGCAAAGCGGGCCTGCACCGTTGTCGAGGATACTGGGGCGCTCTCAGGCTGAGCGCGGTGCGAACAAAATGATTGCCGCCCCTGCAACGCAGACAGCCGCCCCCAACAAGTCCCACGTGTCCGGCTTTGATTTCTCAACTGCCCACAGCCACGCCAGTGACGCGGCGATGTAAACGCCGCCATACGCAGCATAGGCACGGCCCGCCGCATCTGTGGGCGCCAAAGTCAGCAACCATGCAAACGCGATGAGGCACGCGATGCCCGGCGCAATCCACCACACGGACTGGCCATTGCGGAGCCACGCCCAGAATGCAAAGCATCCCGCAATCTCAGCGAGGGCA
Source organism: bacterium (assembly GCA_030824255.1). Classification (GTDB taxonomy): domain Bacteria; phylum Pseudomonadota; class Alphaproteobacteria; order Caulobacterales; family Hyphomonadaceae; genus UBA7672. Next base: position 655 of record JAVBYB010000024.1, on the reverse strand, counting down.
GCGGCGACATAGATGGCAATGACCGTGGCATTCATTCCGCCGCACTACACCAAGTCTGCCGCCGAACAAACAAGCCCCTGCCGCCTCATCAACTCCCCTCGCAGCAATGTGGAGACGTCCTCCCTCGCCGAAGGCGGGGGGGGTGAGGCGTGGTCCGCATAGCGGACGGATTGGTCCAGTGGACCAATCCGAACAACGAACGCCCGGAGCGATAGCGAAGGGCAAGCCCGAAGCCGACGGAGGGGGCTGCCCGCAAAGCGGGCGGATCGCGCCACGCGCACCACGCCGTCCGTCCCGAAGCACAGCCCACACAAATTGTGAGTTCGCATGACAAAGGGCCTTGCGGCGTTGCGCGCCGCCCTGTTGTTGTCCGGCTGCCTTGCAGACGCAGACTGCTGAGGTCGTCGGCGCCAGACGCAACAGATACGGCTTCAGACCAGAGGACATCCCGCTTGAAACTCGGAACATTCGCGACATTGGCCGCGCTCGCGCTGCTGGGCCTGACGCCAGCATCCTCTGCGCAACAGCCAGACACGGACGCCGAACTCCGCTTCCTGGGGAGCACTCAATGGGATTGCGACGACCGTATCGCCTTCAACGGTCCTGAAGGCGGCCTGCACGACACCACCAGTGCGCTGCGCGTGACCTTCGACGC
>JAVBYB010000287.1 GCA_030824255.1 bacterium | reverse complement strand
ACATGCGTTTCGTCGTCGGCGAGACGCTTGAGGCGACTATACCCGCGCTGAAGGCCGCGTGGTGGGGCAAGCCGTCATCTCTCCACATCGACGGCTACATCGACCTGAGCGAGGTCGATGGCTGGCGCGTCGAGTTGTCGCTCGGCCGCGCGCCGGAAGCGCCACAGCGCGCCCTCTGGTTCGTGAACATCGGCGGCTACACGCCCGACCTGTTCGGCGAGCAGCACAACTACCTGTTCCTGGCGGGTGAGGAGAGGGCGAAGGTCTGGACGCGCGCGCGGGCCCTTTCGCCGGAGTGGACCGGCCGTCACAAGGACAACTTCGCTGAGATCGACCAGCTAATCGACGTGAACGGGCTGCTCGAGGCCGAAGGTTGGCATATCCGGCTTGAGACGCCGGCGGCAGGGCCGAAGCCGCTGAGGGTGGTGTCGCAATACCTGAAGGTTTGAGACGCCGTAAGCCGCCAAGGCGGGGCTTTCAGGCCTTGATCCGGAGCCCGATCAAGCCGATCTAAACGACATGTTCGGTGACCTTTACCACAATCGCGTTCTGGAGCTGGCAGCGGACATCCCGCATGTCGGCCAGCTCGCTGATCCGCAAGGCTCCTCCCTCAAGGTCTCGCGCGTCTGCGGATCGACCGTGAATGTCGATGTGAAGCTCGACGCCGAGGGACGGATCGCCGAGATCGCCGTTGATCCCAAGGCCTGCGCGCTGGGGCAGGCGGCTACATCGATCCTCGCACGCCATGCTGTCGGCCGCTCGCTGGCGGAAATGGAAGCCGTGCGCGACGCCATGCGCGCCATGCTGAAAGACGGCGCCGAGCCGCCCGAAGGCGTGTTCTGGGAGCTGCGCCACCTCGCGCCTGTGAAGGATTATCCGCCACGCCACGCTTCAACGATGCTGGCGTTCGACGCCACCATCGAAGCCATGCGGAAGGCGCTAGGCCTGGAAACCGCGTAAGATTGTTCGAGCCAGCCCGAACTGGCCCTCATCCCGATTGGCCGCGTGACGGCGTCTCGGGAAGAGGGCGAGCTATCCAGGCGCTATTTCGGCGAAAGCTTCCAGATCTCGCCATTCGCATCATCCGTCAGAATATACAGCAGGCCATCGGGCCCCTGCCGCACGTCGCGGATGCGCTTGCACTGGTCACGCAGCAGTTTCTCTTCGCCAACAACGCGGCCATTCTCCATTTTGAGGCGGAGCAACTGCATGCCCGAAAGGCCGCCAGCGAAGATGTCGCCCTTCCAGCCGGGGAATTTGTCGCCCGAGTAGAACTCCATGCCGGAGATCGCGACAGAGGGTGTCCAGAAATAGACGGGCTGTTCCAGACCATCCTGTTTGGTCAGGCCATTGTTGAGCAGCTTGCCGTCATTGTCGCGGCCGTAGGAGATCACCGGGAAGCCGTAGTTCTTCTTGGCCTGTATGATGTTCAGCTCGTCCCCGCCGCGCGGCTCGTTCTCGATCGTCCAGAGTTCGCCGGCCGGGTTGTAGGCCATGCTCTGCGGATCGCGGAAGCCGACCGCGTAGACCGACGGATCGGCATCGGCCGTGGCGACGTAAGGATTGTCCTTCGGGATCGAACCATCGGTGTTGATGCGCAGCATCTTGCCGTTCGGGCTCTTCAGCGACTGGGCGCTGGCGTAGGGCGTGATGATATCGGCGGTGTGGATCATCAGCGTGCCGTCAGCAGCCTGCAGGATACGGCGCGGCACCATGCCGGGGCCTTCCTTCAGCACTTTATAATCGGTGAGCGATTTTTCGTCGGCGGAGAGTTTCGCGCTGACGATGGAGCCCGTCATCGGCTTGCCCTCGGGCGTCGTGACGTAGGCGAGGTAGATTGTGCGGTTCTTCGCGAAATCGCGATCGAGGATCACGTCATGCATGCCGAACAGACGGATGGCGTTCTTGATCGCCGGCGTGCCTGTGATCGGCGTCGACGTCTTGCCGTCTGCGGAGACAGTGCGAAGGCCTTCGCCACGAATGGTGACGAGGAAGTTGCCGGAAGGCAGGAAGGCGAGCGCCCAGGCATTCGGCAGGCCGGAGGCTACAACTTCCTGCGTGAAGTTTGTCGAGGCTGGCAGGCGCGGGGCGCGCGTCTGGTCCGGGGAGAGCGGCGCAGGACGGTAATCGTCGCCCGCATTGCGCGGCACGCCACAGCGCTCAAGCGACAGCTCGTCTTCCTCGTAGGTCTTGGCCAGCTGTTCCGGTGTCGGCTTCGGCGCGATCTGCGCGAGGGCTGGCGTGGCCAGAATAGTCGCAGCCGCAAGTGCGGTGAGCAGGCGTTTCATACAGCGTTTCCCGTCGAACATGATTTTCGCCTATGGACGCTGCATCGCGCCGCACTTCAAGTGGGGCCACTGCAGGAATAGAAGGGCAGCGGCATAACCCTGCACGTGCGGGGGCTTGCCTGTGGGAAGGGCAAGCGCCTTGGACGATACACCCCAAGCCAAGCCGGTGGTGCGTGGCGCCTCGGCAGTTGTCGAGGCGGACGCTGCCTACGACCAGTTCGTCGAGGACAATCTGAAGCGGAACTATGCCGGCCACTATGTGCACGGCATGCTGGGCATGACCGGGTTCCGGCTGGTCAACACGCCAACCTTCGTTCCCGCCTACCTGTATTCGATTTCGGGATCAGACTTCTGGGTTGGCATCGGCACCAGCCTCCAGCAACTCGGCCAGATCGTGTCGCCGATCATCGGCGCTGCGCAGATCGAGCATCGCAAGCGCATCCTTCCGGTATCGGTGACCTTGGGCTTGCTGATGCGCGTGCAGATTCTCGGACTGGCGATCTCCGGCTGGTTCATGGCAGGGCCGCCGGCGCTGGCGTTTGCGCTTCTGTTTCTTTTCCTGCTCGGCTTCTTTCAGGGGCCGCAGCGCGTGGCGTTCCAGTTGCTCTTGGCGAAGGTGATCCCGATAAGGCTGCGCGGCCGGCTGCAGGCTTGGCGCAACCTCACGGGCGGCTTCATTGCAGCGCTGCTGTCCTACTTCGCAGGCTCGTGGCTGGTGGCCAACCACGTCTGGGGCAATGGCTATGCGACAACATTCTTTGTCGCCTTCGTGCTGACGAGTCTGGGGCTCACAGCGCTTCAGGTGCTCATGCGCGAGCCTGAACCACCGACAGTGCGTGCGCGGAAGTCGTTGCGCGAACGGGTAAAGGATTTCCCCGCGCTGATACGCGAGGACAAGGGGTTTGCGTGGTTCATGCTGGCGCGCACGCTGGTGATGGGCTCGCGCATCGGCCAGCCCTTCTTCTTTCTGTATGCCGCGTACGTGCTGGGCATCGACGCGATTGCTGATCCGGCCGCGTTCGGCGCAACGCTGGCTGTGCTGTCATTTGCCTATATGGGCGCAGACACGATCACCAACCTGGTGTGGGGCTATCTCGCCGACCGGCAGGGCTTCCGCTCCACATTCGTTATCTCGACGGCAATCAACATCTCCGGCATCGCCGCGCTGATGATGTCGAATTCGATGGAGACGTTTGCGCTCGCCTTCTTCCTGATCGGGGCTGGGCAGTCAGGCTTCAATATGTCGA
>JAVBYB010000148.1 GCA_030824255.1 bacterium | reverse complement strand
GGCCACACAGCTCGCGCCTGAACTGCAATCAGACCTGCAGCGTTTCGGCCTAACCGCCCGCCGCCTCTCCTCCGAGATCGACCAGCTTGGCGGACCGACAGACCTGCGCTGCATCTTTCGCGGCATGTCCGACGAAACGAGCAAACAACTCACCGCCGCCGCCGCTGCGAAATCAAACGCCGACCAAGCCATGGTCCTCGCCCGCCTGGTACACATGCTCAAGGACGCGACTGAAATTGCGCCTGCAGTGGACGACGGAAAAGCAACCGCCGCCAACTCATCCCGAGCGGCGGCGGTGCAATGTCCTGCGGTTAAGAAGTTCTAGTATTTGACGTCGCAGCCGTAAGGCACCGTCAGCGCCGGATCTGGCGCCTTGCCGGCCGTCAGGTTCGCGAGCGCTGCGTTCACATAGTTCGTAGCCTTCGGGATATCCTCGACCTTGTTCGACTGTATCGAGTCGATCGCACCGTTGTAGGCGATCTTCCCGTCCGGTGTGATGATGTACATGTGCGGCGTCGTCTTCGCACCATACGCCCTCCCCATCGAACCATCCGGATCGAGCAGCACATGAGTCGGTTTGGCGCCGCGATCGGTCGTCAGCTTGTCCGCACCCGCCGCGTTCACGTGACCCTGAGAGCCGGGCTTGGACGAGATCACCGACAGCCACACCACGCCATCCTTGGTCGCGGCGGCCTGCGTGTTCTGCATGTTCCTGGAGTCGTAGTGCTTCTTCACGAACGGACAGCCATCGTTCGTCCATTCGAGGATAACGGTCTTGCCCTTGAAGTCCGCCAAGGAGACTTCCTTGCCGTCTGTGCTCAGTTCTTTGAACACCGGCGCCGCATTGCCCGGAGGCGCAGCACTCGCGGTGGATACAATGAGAGCCCCAGCCGTGATCGCAGCGGCAGCAGCGGCCCCGATGATCACTGGCAGACGTTCACGTTTCGAAATGCCCATCCTGCAACTCCCCTACGGATGATATTTCCCACGTATTCAGATCGAGCCGGCTGCTTCCTTCACCGCCTGCTGGATCTGCCCAACTGACAACAGGCCATCGAACTTGCGTGGTTCGCCGCCAGCCGCCGGATAAACAAGATACAGCGGCACGCCGCCAGCGCCATGGCGCTTCAGCTCGTCGAAGATCACACTGTCTTTATTGGTCCAGTCGGCCTCGAGGAAGGCGACGTTCAGATCAGCAAAAGTCTGCTGAACCGCTGGGTCATGCATCGCCCCCTTGTTTACCTGACAGGTGACGCACCAGCGCGCAGTGAAATCCACGAAGATAACGCGCCCTTCCGCCTGAAGCTCTACCATGCGGGCTGGCGACCATGTATCCGCCGTTACAACGGCCGCCTCTGCCTTCGGCGAAACCGTACCGTACACCGGCACCGCAAACGCCGCGAGGATCACAATACCCGCCGCGACGCGCCCTAGCGTGTTGCCGTTCAGCTTCTTCGCGAGCCAGATACCGAACGCCAGCGCGATCGCACCACCCAGCGCCCAGATCACGCCATCAGTGCCCGCCTGCGCCGACAACACCCACAGCAGCCACAGCGCGGTGAGGAACATCGGGAAGGACAAAACCTGACGGAAAGTCTCCATCCACTTGCCTGGCTTAGGCAGCAATTTCGCGAATGCCGGGGTGAAGCTCAGCAGCACGAACGGCGCTGCAAGTCCAAGACCGATTGTCACGAATATGGCCATCACGACCGGCGCCGGTTGGGTCATCGCCGCGCCGACAGCCGTTGCCATGAACGGGCCAACACATGGCGCGCCGACGAATGCCGCCAGCAGGCCGGTAAAGAACGCGCCCGACGTGCCGCCCTTATCTGCAAGATTGCCGCCGACACCCATCAGAGACGAGCCGATCTCGAATACCCCCAGCAGGTTGAGACCCACCGCGAATATCACGAGCGCGAATATCGCCGTCACCCACGCATACTGAAGCTGGAAGCCAAGGCCCGCGGAAGTGTCTCCCGCCGCCTTCAGCCCGACGAGAATGGCGCCGATGGCTGCGAAGCAGACAACTACGCCCGCGAGATAAGCGAGCCCGTGCGCGCGCGAGACTTTCGGATCGTGCGCATGGTGCACAAGGCTCGCCGCCTTGATCGTCAACACCGGCAGAACGCACGGCATCAGGTTCAACACCAGACCGCCGAGAAAGGCGAAGGCGAGCGCCAGCAGCAATTGGTCGATCGGCAACATGACTTCGGGCGCAGCCGCGACAGCGCCGGAGAATGCCGTAGTCGAAACGCTCGCCGGCACAACGCCCGCCGTGCCCGGCGCCTCCCACCCCCGCGTTTTTCCGTCCGTCGTCTCGATCCCGATGATGCCATTGAGAACGGCCTGGTCAGGTTTCGCGAACGCCGATGCCTTCAACTCGAACGACACGCCATCGAGGCCGGTGCGCACAACCTGAGGCGCAGCGTGCAGTATGTCGGGGCCATATGGGAAAAAGCGGACAGTCTTCGCCGAGGCAATAGCCTCGGCAACGCTGGCATCCACAATACCGACCTTGAAGGTATCGCCCGAACGCTCGACCAGCGACTGCCCCGTCAGTGCAACCGGAATCGATGGCAGCGTCGCTGCAATGATTCCGCTCGCCTCGACATCAGCCGACGGTGTAGCAGCCACGTCCAGTGTCGTTGAAAGCGTGATGTCTTCTGGAATGCAGATGTCGGCGCAGATCAGATACTCGAACTTGGCTGCGATGGTGAGCTTGCTTCCGACGGCCGCGTCGGGCGCGATCTTCACCTCGAACGGAAAGACCACCTCCCCCTCATAGCCGTAGTTCATGAGCGTTTGCAGCGGAATCGCGTGCGGCGTCGGAAAGCGGAACTCACCCGCCGTGACTTCCGGCGAGGACGCCCACGCTGCGGTCGGCGGAAGTCCGCTATCGCCCGCGTTCTTCCAGTAGACATGCCACTTGTCGGCCATCTTGAGCCGCAGGGCGCCTAGGAAGGTATCGCCCGGCATGGCGGCCGAGCGCTCCAGCAGGATTGTGCCCTCGGCATGATCGCTGTTCGCCGTCTTTTGCGCGGCGGCCGGCATAACCATCGAAAAGATAACGGCCGCAAGCGCGGCCAGCATGGCCAGCAACCTTGCGACGCGCGGGAATTCCTGGCGCACCCGAAGACCTCGATTCAGAACATTTATGGCCGGGCGTGGGGGAGGCTTGCCCGGTCCTGAAGCCCAAGTAAGGGACCCAAATGCAACAGGTCCATCCCCCTCGCCTTAACGTGAGGGATGGACCCGCCTGAATATCCAGTTCCTGAGCTAGTTGGCGCCGGTCACCGAGATCCGGCGCATTGTGCGCTGGATCACACGTTGCCAGTTCATCAGCGACACCATGTGGGCATAGACTGCCGCGAGGGCGCCCGTGTTGCGGATTTCCTGGAATTTGGCGTCCGGAAGGGCGTTCAGGCCATCTTCGGAGATCGCCCAGTAGTCGGCGATTTTCTGGGTCGGGCCCGGATTTCCCTGCGCATCGCGCGGGGTAAAGGCGACAGACTTCTGCTCAAACAGCGAGGCTTTGTCGATC
>JAVBYB010000277.1 GCA_030824255.1 bacterium | reverse complement strand
CATGCCAACTATCTCGGCGTCGTCCGCGCCGCGACGCGCAAGGGCGCGCTGTCCGACAACGTCGTCATCGTCGGCGCCACCAGCGCCGCCGCGCGCATCGTCTCGCGCAATGTCCGCGACCATGAACTCAACATCGTCGGCTACTTCGATGATCGCATCGGCCGTTCCGCCGCCACCATGATGGGCGACACGCCCTATCTCGGCGCCGTGGAAGACCTGCTGGCGTGGGAAGGCCTGCCCGAGATCGACCGCATCGTCGTCACCGTGACCTCGACCGCGCAGGCGCGCGTACGCGAACTGATCGACCGCATCCGGAACCTCCCCCACGAGATCATTCTTGTCCTCGATCTCGACGGCTTCAATCCCGAACAGACCTCGCTGGCTCGCGTGGTGGATTCGCCTGCCGCCTACATCTCCGGCGCGCCGAAGGATGTGCGCCGCGCCGCCTTGAAGCGGGTGTTCGATCTCTCCATCGCCGCCACCGCCGCCATCGTGCTGGCGATCCCGATGCTGCTGATCGCCCTTCTGATCCGGCTGGACAGCCAGGGCCCGGTCCTGTTCCGCCAGAAGCGCCATGGCTTCAACAACGAGATCATCCGCGTCTGGAAATTCCGCACCATGCGCCCTGACAAGCGCGCCGAGGAAGGCCAGATCACGCAAACCATCGCAAACGATCCGCGCGTCACACGCATCGGCGGCTTCCTGCGCGCCACCAGCCTCGACGAGCTGCCGCAGATCTTCAACGTCCTGAAAGGCGAGATGTCGATCGTCGGCCCGCGTCCGCACGCCGTCGGCATGACCGCCGGCTCCATCGAAGTCACGCGCACCGTCGGCGACTATGCGCATCGCCATCGCATGAAGCCTGGCATGACCGGCTGGGCCCAGGTCAACGGATCGCGCGGCCCCTGCCACACGCCCGACGAAGTGCGCGAGCGCGTCCGCCTCGATATGGAATATGTGAAGCGCGCATCTGTCTGGCTCGATCTCTGGATCGTCCTCATGACCGTTCCCTGTCTTCTCGGCGATCGGGAAAGGGCGCGCTAGTCATGTACGCCAAGACACTCGAAACGCCCGTTGCGAAACCGCTCAAGACAGCAGAGCGCGTCTACGACAACATTTACTGGCGCGGCGCTGCTCCCCGCATTTCAATCTGCGTGCCCGCCTACAAGTATGACGTGTCGGCTCTGATGGAAGCCATCGCCGTCTGCGCGTCCTCCGGACTGGCCGAGCTGATCATCTATGATGACGGCAGCGGCGACCCCGACCTGCTTGAGCGTATCGAAGGCCATGCCAGCTACACGCTCGCCGCCATCCGCGTGGTGTTTGCGGAGAAAAACCGTGGCCGTTCCGCCGCGCGCAACGCCGCCATGCGCCACGCCCGCGCCGACTGGATCCTGCTGCTCGACGCAGACATGATGCCGGACGACACGCGCTTCATCGAACGCTATCTCGACACCATCGACGCTCAGTGGGAGCCCGCTGTCATTGTCGGCGGCTACTCGCTGAAAACCACCCCGCATCACAAGGCGCATGCCCTGCATCGCTGGCAGGCCGAAGCCTCCGAATGCGTCAACGCGGAGGTCCGCCGCAGCGCGCCGGGCCGTTACGTGTTCTCGTCCAACGTGCTGCTGCACCGCCTCGTGCTTGATGCAGCGCCGTTCGATGAATCCTTCGCCGGCTGGGGCTGGGAAGATACCGATTGGGGCCTGCGCGCCCACAACTGGTTCCCCATCCTCCACATCGACAACACGGCGACCCATCTCGGCCTCGACACGGACGATGCCCTGATGCGCAAATACGCCAAGTCAGGCGGAAACTTCGTCCTGCTGACCCGCCGCCATCCGCAGGAAGCCGCGAAGATGCCGCTCTTCCGCATGGCGAAACGCTTCCGCCAGCTGCCCTTCCGCAAATTCCTGACCGCCGTCGCGAAAGTCTCGGCGCGCACCCGCTTCCTTCCGCTCGGCATACGCGGCCTCGCGCTGAAGACCTGGCGCGCGCTGATCTATGCGGAGGCGCTCTGATGCAGTGGGCCTACACGCCATCACGCACTTTCCCGGCAAGGGTCCAGCGCCGCGTCGTGCAATGGCGCAAGGCCTGTCAGGCCACCGTCACGCCGGATCGTCCGGTCGTGACCTTCACCTTCGACGACTTCCCGAAGTCCGCCCTCAACGGCGCTGACATCGTGGAGAAACACGGCGGACGCGCGGGCTTCTACGCCTGCACCTCCATGATGGGCCAGCGCAGCCCCGTGATGGGCGAAATGTTCGACGCCGACACGCTGGCCGAACTTCGTGCACGCGGCCATGAGGTCGGCGCCCACACGCACAGCCATGTCGATTGCGCGCGCGCGCGTCTCGAGAAAGTGGAACGCGATATCGGCGAAAATCTCGTTGCCCTGGGCGAAGCCGGCCATGGCGAAACGGTATCCGCCTTCGCCTTCCCCTATGGCGAAACGAGCTACGCCGCCAAACGCTGGGTCGGCGATGTCTTCGCCACCGGCCGGGGCATCCTTCCCGGCGTCAACACCGGCGACGTGGATCGCAGCCAACTACGCGCCATCGAACTCGGCGTATCCGCGTGGCATCGCCGCCGCGCCCTCGCCGCGTTGAAGACCTGCATCGAGACCAAGGGCTGGCTGTTCTTCTTCACGCACGATGTCGGCGCATCCCCGACCAGCTACGGCGCGCCCACCGACCTGATCGAGGAACTTGCCGTTCGCGCGCTCGAAGACGGCGCCGTCCTCGCCGCGCCGACACTCGGCGCCGTGCTCTGCGGCGTCATCGACTGAAAGCCTGCCTGTTGGGTCTTGGCCTGCAGCGCCAGCTTCGCGCCGACGAACGCATAGGTCGCCCACAGGACGCTGTTCTGCGCGAGGATAATGCTCTCCGACATCGCGAACAGCATGAACTGCGCAAGAAACCCGATCGCGAACACGCCTGTCGGCGAAGTCAGCGACAGGCTCCCCGCGCGCCAAAGCATCACAACAAGATCGATCGTGTAGATCGCCACGCCGACGAAGCCGAGCGATATGGCGAGGTCCAGCCATCCATTGTGGCCCGATGGCGCGTTCCAGTCGACCGCCCGCTCCAACCAGTAACGCGGCTCTGAGTCCAGTCCCCAGAAGGCCAGATAGCCATAGCCCAGCATCGGCTTCTGCTCGATCGCCGCGCCCAGCGACGCCCAGATATCCGTCCGCCCCGTCAGCGTCTCATCCTTGCCGAGCAGCCCCAGCACCATGCCCGGCGCAGTCACATAGATCAGCACCGCTAGCCCGCCGATCGTCACCCCGCCCCACACCAGCGCCAGCGACCACCGCCTCCCCTTCAGCATCCACCACGCCGCCGCAATCACGCCAAGCCCCAGCATCGCTCCCAGCAATGCCGTCGCCGACCGCGACAGCCCCACCAGCGCCAGCGCCATCAGCACGCCGCCAATCCACCATTTGCGATACCGCGCATCGCGCCATGCAAGGAACGCCAGCAGGAAGGATGCGCGCGCCGCATGGCCGCCCAGCGCGTTCTTCTCGCTCCATCCGCCCACCC
>JAVBYB010000312.1 GCA_030824255.1 bacterium | reverse complement strand
CCGCCGGGCTCAACGGCACATCCCCCGCCCGAAGCATCACCCTCACCCCCGACGCGCTCGCGACATGCCCCGCATCCGCCACCAGCCCGTCAGACACATCAATGCTCGCCGTCGCGTGCGCCGCTACCAGATCCGCCATCGCCAGCCTTGGCGGCTCCGGCACGCGATACAGGGAAACCAGTTGGTTGCGTGCTTCGGCGATCAGTGGGCCGAGCTTGCCGGTCGCGGCCTGGAGGCCAAGCCAACCGTCGCCGATGTCGCCCGTGACCCAGATATCGTCACCGATCTTCGCGCCCGAGCGGCGGACGGGGCCGCGTGCGCCAACCTTGCCGGTCAGCGTAAGGGTCAGGGTCAGCGGACCATCCGTCGAAGTCGTATCTCCGCCGACGAGGTGCGCGCCCCAGCGCTGCAGATCCTTGCCGAGGCCGCGGGCGAAGTCTTCGAGCTGCTCGTGCGGGCGGCCTTTCGGCCAGACAAGCGCGAGGAACGCAGCGTCCGGCTTGCCGCCCTTGGCGATGATGTCGGACACGTTCACGCGGATGAGTTTCTGCGCGACCGTCCCCAGCGGGTCGTCAGCCAGAAAGTGGATGCCTTCGACGATGGCGTCCTTGGTGGCGATCAGCCCTGGCGCGATCTCAGCCACATCATCGCGTAGATTGTCAGCGCCGGGCGAGGTCGCGAGCGGAGCAAAGTATCTGCGGATGAGATCAAACTCATCCATCGCTGTTACGCGCGAATATCGCGCGACACGGCATCCAGCAGGCCGTTGATGAATTTCGGCTCCGCGCCTTCGAAGAAGGCGTGCGCGATGGAGACGTATTCGTCGAGGATGATCTGCGACGGCAGGCCGATCTCCGCGATCAGCTCGTAGACGCCCGCCCGCAGGATCGCGCGCGAGGTCGCATCCAGCCGCTCGATCTTCCAGCCGCTCGCCAGACGCTTCATGATCGCGGCGTCGATCGTTTCCTGACGCTCGACCACCCCATTCACGATCGTCTTGAAGATATCGGGATCAGCTTCCTCGACAGGCTCGCCTTCATCGTTGAGGCCGAGGCGGTCTTCGAGAAAGTCCGCGATCACGGAGCGAACCGACTGTTCGGTCTGCTCCATCTGGTAGAGCGCCTGCACGGCAGCCAGGCGCGCGCCCGCTCGCCGCGCGGCGAGGAGATTGCGCTCTGCATCGGCTGCGGGCGAATTGCTCATTCGCCGAGCTCGTCCAGCTTGTTGAAGCGGTAGGACAGGCCAACCATGCGAAGCACGGCGGACACCACCTCCGCGCCTTTGTTTTTCTGCTTGCGGTCGGCGCGGACGCGGGCCTGCGTCTCGTTCTCGCAGGTCAGCACGCCGAAGCCGAGCGGCACGCCGGAGATCGACAGCTCCATCAGGCCGCGCGCAACATGGTTGGTGATAAGCTCATAGTGGCTCGTCTCGCCGCGTATCACGCAGCCAAGAGCCACAAAGCCATCCCATTCGCCGGTGCCCGCCGCCATGGCGATGGCTGCCGGGATCTCGAATGCGCCGGGCACTTCGAGGAATTCATAGGTCGCGCCGACCTTTTCCAGGCCCTCGGTCACGCCGGCCTCAAGCTCGGCGGTGATGTGGGCGTAGTAGCGCGAAGTGACGATAAGAATACGGGGAGCGTCAGCCATCTCAGTCTCCGTCGATGCGGCGCCAGCCCTCGACCGTCAGGCCATATCCGTCAAGCCCCGGCAGCACGTTCGGGCGCGTATTGCTCATCAGGATCATGCGGCGAACGCCAAGATCCTTCAAAATCTGGGCCCCGACCCCGTATTCCCGCAACGGATGCGGCGGCTCGCCAGACAAGGGAACGTCCTGTCCGCCCAGCGCCCGCGCGATGTCCTCGCCCATGCCCATGCGCACAAAAACGACCACGCCGGCCTCTTCGGAGGCCGACAGGCGCTCCATTGCGCGCTGGACAAGGCCCTCCCGATCGCCCGCTTCACCCAGGAAGTCGGCGAGGAAATCGATCCGGTGCACCCGCACCAGAGCCGGCTGGTCACCCTGGATACGTCCCTTCACCAGCGCCACATGCTCGGCGCCGTCCAGCGTGTTGCGGAACACGATGATGCGGAACTTGCCGCCCCACGCGCTCTCGAAATCATTCTCGATACGGCGCTCAAGGAAGCGGTCATGACGACGGCGCCAGGCGATCAGGTCGGCGATCGTCCCGATCTTCAGGCCGTGCAACTGGGCGAACGTCACCAGCTCCGGCAGGCGCGCCATGGTGCCGTCATCGTTCATGATCTCGCAGATCACAGCCGCCGGGTAGAGACCGGCAAGACGCGAGATATCCACGCTCGCTTCCGTATGTCCCGCCCGCACCAGCACTCCGCCATCACGCGCCACGAGCGGAAACACATGGCCTGGCGAAACGATGTCGTCCGCGCCCTTGGTCGGATCGACAGACACCGCAATCGTATGCGCGCGATCGTGCGCGGAGATGCCGGTGGTGACGCCTTCCTTCGCTTCGATTGAAACGGTGAAAGCCGTCTTCATGCTCTCGCGGTTTTCGCGCGCCATCATGTCGAGGTCGAGCGTGCGCGCCCGGTCGCGCGTCAGTGACAGGCAGATCAGGCCGCGCCCGAAGCGCGCCATGAAGTTGACCTGCGCCGGCGTCGCGAACTGCGCAGGGATGATCAGGTCGCCCTCGTTCTCGCGGTCCTCGGCGTCGACGAGGATATACATCCGCCCGTTGCGGGCCTCTTCGACGATCTCCTCGATGGGAGAGATCGCGGCCGAAAAATCGTACTTTTCCACGTGATCCTTCATAGGCTCAGTCCGCTTTCTGTCGCCACTCGAGCATCCGAGCCACATAACGCGCCAGCATGTCCACTTCCAGATTGACGCGGTCGCCGGGCGTCAGCGCGCCCAACGTGGTTACCTGCCAGGTGTGCGGAATGATGGCGACCTCGAACCAGTCCGCCCCCTCGCTCTTGCCCACCGCCGAAACCGTCAGCGAGACGCCGTCCAAACAGATCGAGCCTTTTTCGGCCAGAAACTTCGCCAACGGCTCGGCAATCTCCACCTTGATCCGGCGACTGTCCCCATCCGGCGTGATCGAACGAACGATGCCCAGCCCGTCCACATGCCCATAGACCAGGTGCCCGCCCAGCTCGTCGCCGATCTTCAGCGACAGCTCCAGGTTCACCCGCGACCCCGCCATCCAGCGTCCCAACGTCGTCCGCGACAGCGTCTCCGGAATGGCCTCGACCACCCACCACGATCCGCCGCTCTCGGTCGGCCCGAACTCCACCACCGTCAGGCACACGCCCGAATGCTCGATCGACGCGCCCATCTGGATCGCCGACACGGGGTATGCCCCTTCCACCCGCACGCGACGCAGCCCGTTGATGTCCTCGACGGACTTCACACGACCCACATCGGTAACCAGTCCGGTGAACATCTCAGGCCTTCCGCACGTAACTTTCCCAGAGGTCCGCGCCGACCTCCTTCACGCCAACCCGCTCATAGGTGGGCGCGCCCGCCAGTATCTCCAAGCCCAGCCCGCCGAGACACGGCCGCGCATCCCCGCCCAACAGCA
>JAVBYB010000281.1 GCA_030824255.1 bacterium | reverse complement strand
CGGCCATCATCGCGGCGGCGGCCGTGATGTCGCGCAGCAGCCAGAGGGGCGGACAACGTTTCATGCGCGCTGAGTATCGCGCAGGTTTTCAGGTGTGGGACGCACGCATCCAGAACTGTATGCATAAAACCCTGCACCGCCTTGATTTTCTTCAGAACAAGTCTGGAAATGGCCGTTCGGATTCACACAGGTTCGCGGGCTTCGGGATATCCGCTGGCTTTGCGCCTTGTCGGCAGACCCTGCGCGCAGTCTTGCCATCGCTATCGCTTCCGGCGCTCGTCGTGAGGTTTGGTACACTTACCAGACCGAGACGCTGTGCGGACCACGCTTCATCCCGGCGTTCTTCCAGGGAGGACTTTGGAAGCGCATCCAAGACATGTGCTACCCGCGCCGGCTGTTGGGGTTGTCGCGGTGCGGACTACATCATGCTCTGGGACACCGCGGAGCACCGTCAGGCATGCGCCTGTCGAGATGCTCCTTCACGGGCTAGCGCCCACGGGAGGACATAATGACACTCGAAGGAATCATCATTGCGATGATCGTCGGCGGTATCGGCGGCTGGCTGGCCGGCGTGATCGTCAAGGGCGGCGGCTTCGGCATCGTCGGCAATATCGTGATCGGGATTGTGGGAGCCGTCCTGGCGTCCTGGCTGCTGCCGCAACTTGGACTCGGCTTCAGCGTCGGCAGCCCGCTGATCACCAGCATCCTCTACGCCATGGTCGGCGCGATCATCGTGATTGTGCTGCTGTCGCTTGTCAGGCGCGCGAGATAACGCGTCAGATCACGCGCATAAGCGCCAAGATCAACGCGACGACGAGAACAAGGCCCAGCGCGCCTGACGGCACATAGCCCCAATTGCGGCTGTGCGGCCATGAGGGAGCTACGCCAAGCACGAGAACCAGCAGAACGATCAGGATAAGAAGCGAGGTTGCGCTGAGGGCCATCGGTTACGTGTCCTGCGGTTGTTGCGCAGGACAAACGGACCGGACCGTGTTGGGGTTCCCCGCGCGGCGCCAAGGCGCTGCGTGTGGATCACTTGTCTGAAGCGTGGGCCAGCTGCCTTGCAGGCCACCGCCTCCGCCGCCTTGCGCCAACTCCCCCGGCTGCCTCGCAGTCGAGGGAGGACAAGACGAGCTAGTTCACCAGCGTGGCTTCAGTGAGTTTGCCGATTTCTTCGCGTGTGACGCCGGGGGCGATCTCGATCACGCGGAGGCCGCCTTCCACCACATCGAACACGCCGAGATTGGTGATGATGCGATTCACGACCTTGCGGCCCGTGAGGGGCAGCGAGCATTCCTTCAGCAGCTTTGACTCACCCGCCTTGTTGGCGTGATCCATGATGACCACGACGCGCTTCACGCCTGCCACCAGATCCATCGCGCCGCCCATGCCCTTCACGAGCTTGCCCGGGATCATCCAGTTGGCGAGGTCGCCAATCTCGCTGACTTCCATCGCGCCGAGGATGGCGAGATCGATGTGGCCGCCGCGGATCATGCCGAAGGAGGTGGAGGACGAGAAGAACGACGAGCGATCGAGCGTGGTGATCGTCTGCTTGCCGGCGTTGATGAGGTCTGCGTCTTCCTCGCCTTCGAACGGGAACGGGCCCATGCCGAGCATGCCGTTCTCCGACTGCAGCGTGACGTCCACGCCTTCGGGAATGTAGTTCGCCACCAGCGTGGGAATGCCGATGCCAAGGTTCACATAGAAGCCGTCCTGCAGCTCCTGTGCGGCGCGGGCGGCCATCTCGTTACGATCCCAGGGCATGCGTGCCTCCAAATTCCAAATCAGTTGAGATAGGCGACATGGCGATCACCAGACCCGCCATTTGTCGCCGGCAAAGTTCAGTTCGACTTCGTGGCCGCCCTCGATGGGCGAGATGAGCCCGCCGTGGAAGCTGGCCTGCACGCGGCAGCGACTGCCGGCGCCGTCGTCGAATTTCATGTCCATCTTTTCGCCGAAGCGCTGCGTGCTCCATGACAGGTCGCGCAGTTCCTCGAACAGCGTAGGCGCGTTGCGCGACACGATGGGACGATCCCAGATCGTCTGGGACTCCCCGCCGGCGAGCGGCTTCATGACGACGCGGATGCGGAGCATGTCAGGCCGTGGCTTTCTTGCGGACGGTGCGCTGTTCGATGCGCTTCTCGAAGCTGCCCTTGATCAACCGGTTCACGAAGATGCCCGGCAGGTGGATGTGATCGGGATCGATGGAGCCGACGGGGACGATCTCTTCCACTTCGGCGATGCAGACCTTGCCGGCGGTGGCCATGTCCGGATTGAAATTGCGCGAGGTCATGCGGAAGACGAGATTGCCCTGCGCATCGCCCTTCCATGCCTTGATGATGGAGAGGTCGCTCTTGAGGGCGGTTTCCATCACATAGGTTTCGCCGTTGAACTCGCGCGTTTCCTTGCCGTCTGCGACGATCGTGCCGACGCCGGTTTTCGTATAGAAGGCCGGGATGCCGGCGCCGCCTGCGCGGCAGCGTTCGGCCAGCGTGCCCTGCGGGTTGAATTCCAGCTCGAGTTCGCCGGACAGATACTGGCGCTCGAATTCCTTGTTCTCGCCGACATAGGACGAGATCATCTTTTTCACCTGGCGCGAATTGAGCAGCACGCCGAGGCCGAAGCCATCGATGCCCGCATTGTTCGACACGACAGTGAGGCCCCTGGTTCCGGCGCGCTGGATCTCCGCGATCAGGTTTTCCGGAATGCCGCACAGGCCGAAGCCGCCAGCCATGATGGTCATGCCATCGAAGAGCACGCCTTCAAGCGCCGACTTCGCATCGGAATAGACCTTGTTCGCCATCTTCGAGCCTCTTGCTTCTATGCGCCGACGACCTGGTCGATCCGGCCAAACACCGACCGACCACGATCATCCAGCATTTCGATCTCAACGCGATCACCGCGCTTGAGGAATCCTGTCTTCGGCGCGCCCTGCGTGATGGTTTCGACCATCCGCAGCTCGGCGATGCACGAATATCCGACACCGCCATCGGCGATGGACTTGCCGGGGCCGCCATCCTCGCCACGGTTCGACACCGTGCCCGAGCCGATGATGGCGCCAGCGCCGAGGGGGCGCGTCATGGCGGCATGGGCGACGAGGGTTGGGAAGTCGAACGTCATGTCGACGCGCGTGTTGGCCTTGCCGAACAGTTCGCCATTGAGGCGGACAGTGAGCGCGCCATTGAGACGCACGCCATCCCACATCGGGCCCAGCTCGTCCGGCGTGACGGCGACGGGGGAGAAGGCGGAGGACGGCTTGGACTGGAAGAAGCCGAAGCCCTTGCCGAGTTCGTTCGGGATAAGGTTGCGCAAGCTGACATCATTGCAGAGCATGACGAGGCGGATGGACTTCTGCGCTTCATCGTGGGTGGCGCCGAGGCGCACATCGCCGGTGACGATGGCGATCTCGCCCTCCATGTCGCAGCCCCAGCTTTCATCGCCGAGGGGGATGGGATCGCGCGGGCCGAGGAAGGCGTCGGAGCCGCCCTGGTACATCAGCGGGTCTGTCCAGAAGGTGTCGGGCATTTCGGCGCCGCGCGCCTTGCGGACCAGCGCCACGTGATTCACGTAGGC